>NZ_JBWKCA010000014.1:0-194339 GCF_056436715.1 Streptomyces sp. NPDC043176 | reverse complement strand
TAACAGGCTTCCCCGGTCGTCTAAAATTAAGCCCCCCGCCACCCCGCCCCCCCCACCCCCCGCAACCCCCTAGGGCCTGTTCGGGGCGGGGGGGGGGGGGGGGGCCCCCGCCGGGGCCCCCCCGCCCGCCGACCGGCCGACCGCATGCTTGCATACATAATCCGACGGCTCTTCGCAGTCGTCGTGATGCTGCTCGTCGTCACGCTCGTGACGCTCAGCATCTTCTTCCTCATCCCCAAGATGACCGGCAGCGACCCTGCCGCGATGTTCGTCGGCAAGCAGGCGGATCCGGCTTCCATCGAGGCCGTCCGGCAGAAGCTGGGCCTGGACGAGCCGATCCTGGTGCAGTTCTGGCACTTCGTCTCCGGCATCTTCGTCGGCCGGGACTACACCGGCGGCGGCGACACGATCCACTGTGCCGCGCCGTGCTTCGGCTACTCGTTCCGCACCGAGCAGGACGTCTCGACGATGCTCGTCGACGCCTTCCCGGTCACCCTCTCCATGGTCATCGGTGCCGCCGTGCTGTGGCTGGTGCTCGGCGTCTCCACCGGTGTCGTCTCCGCGCTCAAGCGGGGCACGATCATCGACCGCGCGGCGATGATCACCGCGCTGGCCGGCGTCTCGCTCCCGATCTTCTTCACCGCCATGCTGGCGATGCTCGTCTTCCGCACCCAGCTGGGCTGGCTCAACGCCTCGTACGTGCCGATCTCCGAGTCCTTCGGCGGCTGGTTCGGCGGTCTGCTCCTGCCCTGGGTCACCCTCGCCTTCCTGTACGCGGCGATGTACGCGCGACTCACCCGCGCCACCATGCTGGAGGTCCTCGGCGAGGACTACATCCGCACCGCCCGGGCCAAGGGCCTGCCGGAGCCCGTCGTGCTCGGCAAGCACGCCATGCGCTCCACCATGACCCCGATCCTGACCATCTTCGGCATGGACCTCGGCGCCCTCGTCGGCGGCGCGATCCTGACGGAGACCGCGTTCAGCCTCCACGGCCTCGGCGGCCTCGCCATCAAGGGCGTCAGCGAGCGCGACCTTCCGCTGATCCTGGCCGTCACCCTCATCACCGCCGCGTGCGTCGTCATCGCGAACCTCGTGGTGGACCTGCTGTACGCGGTGATCGACCCCCGAGTGAGGCTCGCATGACGGACAAGCTGACGAAGACGGGCGCGGCGGTGGGAGAGCCCGTCGCCACCGGCTCCGCACCCTCCGACGCCTTCCTCGACGTGCGCGACCTGAAGATCCACTTCCCGACCGACGACGGTCTGGTCAAGTCGGTCGACGGGCTCAGCTTCCAGCTGGAGAAGGGCAAGACCCTCGGCATCGTGGGCGAGTCCGGCTCCGGCAAGTCGGTCACCTCGCTCGGCATCATGGGTCTGCACACCGTCGGCCAGTACGGCCGCCAGAAGGCCCGGATCTCCGGCGAGATCTGGCTGAACGGCCGCGAGCTGCTCTCCGCGGACCCGGACGAGGTCCGCCGGATGCGCGGCCGCGAGATGGCGATGATCTTCCAGGACCCGCTGTCCGCGATGCACCCGTACTACTCGGTCGGCAACCAGATCGTGGAGGCGTACCGCATCCACAACGACGTCGACAAGAAGACGGCGAAGAGGCGGGCCGTCGAACTCCTCGACCGGGTCGGCATCCCCGAGCCCGCCAAGCGGTTCGACAACTACCCGCACGAGTTCTCCGGCGGTATGCGCCAGCGCGCGATGATCGCCATGGCGCTCGTCAACAACCCCGAGCTCCTCATCGCCGACGAGCCCACCACGGCGCTCGACGTCACCGTGCAGGCGCAGATCCTCGACCTGATGCGGGACCTCCAGCAGGAGTTCGGCTCAGCGGTCGTCATCATCACCCACGACCTCGGCGTCGTCGCCGAGCTCGCCGACGACATCCTCGTCATGTACGGCGGCCGCTGCGTCGAGCGCGGGCCGGCCGAGTCCGTCTTCTACGAGCCGCAGCACCCCTACACCTGGGGCCTGCTCGGCTCGATGCCGAGGATCGACCGCGATCAGACCGAGCGGCTCATCCCGGTCAAGGGCAACCCGCCCAGCCTCATCAACATCCCGAGCGGCTGCGCCTTCAACCCCCGCTGCCCGTACGCGGACGTCCCCAAGGGCGGCATCACGCGCACCCGGCGACCGGAGCTGACGCCGGCCGGGGACCGCCACTTCTCGGCGTGCCACATGCCGCAGGAGGAGCGGACCCGCATCTGGACCGAAGAGATTGCGCCGAAACTGTGAGCGACAACATGGAACCTCTGCTCAAGGTCAGCGGCCTGAAGAAGCACTTCCCCATCAAGAAGGGGCTTCTCCAGCGCCAGACCGGCGCGGTCAAGGCGGTCGACGGGATCGACTTCGAGGTCTACCCCGGTGAGACCCTCGGCGTCGTCGGCGAGTCCGGCTGCGGCAAGTCCACGATGGGCCGGCTCATCACCCGGCTCCTCGAACCCACGGACGGCACCGTCGAGTTCCTGGGCAAGGACATCTCCCACCTCGGCGTCGCGGGCATGCGCCCGTTCCGCCGGGACATCCAGATGATCTTCCAGGACCCGTACGGCTCGCTGAACCCGCGCCACACGGTCGGCACGATCGTCTCCGCGCCCTTCAAGCTCCAGGGCGTCGAGCCCGAGGGCGGCGTGAAGAAGGAGGTCCAGCGCCTCCTCGGCCTCGTCGGCCTCAACCCCGAGCACTACAACCGCTACCCGCACGAGTTCTCCGGCGGCCAGCGCCAGCGCATCGGCATCGCCCGCGCGCTCGCCCTCAAGCCGAAGCTCGTCGTCGCGGACGAGCCCGTCTCCGCCCTGGACGTCTCCATCCAGGCGCAGGTGGTCAACCTCCTGGACGACCTCCAGCAGGAGCTCGGCCTCACGTACGTGATCATCGCGCACGACCTCTCGGTCATCCGGCACGTCTCGGACCGCATCGCCGTCATGTACCTCGGCAAGATCGTCGAGCTCGCGGACCGCAAGTCGCTGTACGAGAACCCCATGCACCCGTACACCCGCGCCCTCATGTCGGCGGTCCCGATCCCGGACCCCCGCCGCCGCGGCGCCAAGAACGAGCGCATCCTCCTCACCGGCGACGTCCCCTCCCCGATCGCCCCGCCGCCCGGCTGCCGCTTCAACACCCGGTGCTGGAAGGCGACCGACCTCTGCCGGACCCAGGAGCCCCCGCTCGTCGAACTCCGCCCCGGTCAGCGGGTGGCCTGCCACCACCCCGAGAACGCCGAATCGCTCCCCATCCCCGCGGCCCGCGAGTCCCTCGAGGCCGGCGAGACCCCCAAGGCGTGACCCGAAGGCCCCTGCCGCCCCGCGGCCAGGGGCCTTCGCCGTTCCCCCACGAGGCCCGGAGCGGGAGGACGTGGGGACAAGCGTGACAATGGGCGCGTGCTCCACGATCTGTTCAGCCCCGACGTCCAGCACGCCCTGGACCTCGTCGGCATCTTCGTCTTCGCCATCTCCGGCGCCCTCCTCGCCGTCCGCAAGAACTTCGACGTCTTCGGCATAGCCGTCCTCGCGGAGGTCACCGCCCTCGGCGGCGGCCTCTTCCGGGACCTGATCATCGGTGCGGTGCCGCCCGCCGCGTTCACGGACCTCGGGTACTTCCTGATGCCGCTGATCGCCGCGGTGCTGGTGTTCTTCCTGCACCCGGAGGTCGAACGCACGCAGACCGCGGTGAACGTGTTCGACGCGGCCGGTCTGGGGCTGTTCTGCGTGACGGGGACGACGAAGGCGTACGACTACGGGCTCGGTCTGACGTCGTCGGCGGCCCTGGGCCTGGCGACGGCCGTCGGCGGCGGTGTGCTGCGCGACGTGCTGGCGAACGAGGTGCCGTCGCTGCTCCGCTGGGACCGTGACCTGTACGCCGTGCCGGCGATCGTCGGGGCCACGATGGTGGTGCTCTGCATCCGGTTCGACATGCTGAACGCCTTCACCAGCGGCGCGGCCGTCCTGACCGCCTTCGTGCTGCGGCTGTTCGCGATGCGCTACCACTGGCGGGCGCCGAGGGCCTGGAACCGCCGGTCGTCCGCGCGCGAGGAGCCGGAAAAAGCTACCGCTCAGTAATTACCTGCGGTACCGTCGATCGCATGAGCACGAGCACCGAGATGAGCACCGAGACGCGCGCCGAGGCGAGCACGCCGTCGACCGCCGTCGCGACCGGCGAGTTCGACCGCGACACCGCCGTCACCCTCCGGGAACCCGGCGTCTACGACGCGGACCTCTCCGCCGGCTGGACGATCATCCACGCCGTCAACGGCGGCTACCTCCTCGCCCTGCTCGGCCGCGCCCTCGGCGACCACCTCCCGCACCCCGACCCGTTCACGATCTCGGCGCACTATCTGACGCCGTCCGTGCCCGGCCCGGCGGTGATCCGCACGGAGACCGTCCGCACGGGCCGGTCGCTCTCCACCGGCCAGGCGTCGCTCTTCCAGTACGCCGAGGACGGCACCGAGGTGGAACGCATCCGCGTCCTCGCCTCGTACGGAGACCTCGACGCCCTCCCGGACGACGTCCGCACCACCGCGACGCCCCCGGCGATGGCCGCGATCGAGAACTGCTTCAGCGCCGCCGACAACCCGGCCCCCCGGATCCCCGGCTCGTCCGCCATCGCCGACCGCCTCGACCTCCGCCTCGACCCCTCCTGCGTCGGCTGGGCCGTCGGCGCCCCGTCCGGCAAGGGCGAGATGAGGGCGTGGTTCGGCCTCGCCGACGGCCGCGAGCCCGACGCGCTGTCCCTGCTGCTCACCGTCGACGCCCTGCCGCCGACCTCCTTCGAGCTGGGCCTCAAGGGCTGGACCCCGACCGTCGAGCTCACCACCCACGTCCGCTGCCGCCCGGCCCCCGGCCCGCTGCGCGTCTCGATCACGACCCGCAACCTCGCCGGCGGCTTCCTCGAAGAGGACGCCGAGGTCTGGGACAGCGCCGACCGCCTCGTCGCCCAGTCCCGCCAACTCGCCCGCGCCCCCCGCGACTGACACCCACACCGGCGCGGACCCGGCGCGGACCCGACACCGAGGGCCCGCGCCCGCGGCGCGTGCCCGCGCCTGCGTGGCTCGGGTCCGCGGTGCACGCCTCCCGCGCCCACCCCGCGTGGTCCCTGCCCGCGGTGCGTGCCTCCGCCCGCGATGCGTGCACCCCGCCCGCCCCGCGTGGTCCCCGCCCGCGATGCGCCCCCGCGCCCGTGCCGAGGGGCCCCTGCTGCCCCCCCGTGTAGGCAATCGTCCTGCTGGGGCGGGACGGGTGGGCACACGGGACGGCGCCCCCTGCCGGGCCCAGGCTTCCGCGCCTGAGCCCGCACCCCGTGCGCGCCGCCCGAGGAGGCATCCCGAGCGCCGCGCCTGAGCCCGCACCCCGAGCGCGCCGTCCGAGGAGGCACCCCGAGCGCCGCGCCTGAGCCCGCACCCCGCGCGAGCCGCCCGAGCAGGCACCCCGAGCGCGGGCCCCCAGGGGCTCCCCGGCGCCGCGCCCCAGAAGGCACCCGGAGGGGCCCCGCGACGAGGCACGCCCGCGCCCCCGCGAGGGCCACGCCGACCCCGACGCGACGGGCTCGTAGAATCGACCCACCATGGCTTACCTCGACCACGCCGCGACCACGCCCATGCTGCCCGAGGCGATCGAGGCGATGACCGCCCAGCTCGCCGTCGCGGGCAACGCCTCCTCCCTGCACGCCGCCGGCCGACGGGCCAGGCGGACCGTCGAGGAAGGCCGCGAGACGCTCGCCGCGGCGCTCGGCGCGCGACCGAGCGAGGTCGTGTTCACCTCGGGCGGCACGGAGGCCGACAACCTCGCCGTGAAGGGCCTGTACTGGGCCCGCCGCGACGCCGACCCCCGCCGCACCCGCGTCCTGGCCAGCCCCGTGGAGCACCACGCCGTGCTCGACGCCGTCGACTGGCTCGCCACGCACGAGGGCGCCGACGTGGAGTACCTGCCCGTCGACCGGCACGGCCGGGTGCATCCCGAGGCGCTGCGCGAAGCGATCGCCCGCGACCCGGGCTCGGTCGCCCTCGCCACCGTCATGTGGGCCAACAACGAGATCGGCACCGTCATGCCGGTCCGCGAACTCGCCGACGTGGCCGCCGAGTTCGACGTGCCGCTGCACGCGGACGCCGTCCAGGCCGTCGGCCAGGTCCCGGTCGACTTCGCCGCGTCGGGCCTCGCCGCCATGACCGTGTCCGGCCACAAGATCGGCGGCCCCTACGGCATCGGCGCGCTGCTCCTGGGCCGCGAGCACACCCCCGTACCCGTGCTGCACGGCGGCGGCCAGGAGCGGCACGTCCGCTCCGGCACCCTCGACGTGCCGGCGGTCGCCGCCTTCGCGGTCGCGGCCCGGCTCGCCACCGAGCGGCGCGCGGAGTTCGCCCACGAGGTGGGCGCCCTGCGGGACGAGCTCGTCGCCGCGGTCCGCGCGATCGTGCCCGACGCCGTCCTCGGCGGCGACCCCGTCGAGCGGCTGCCCGCCAACGCGCACTTCACCTTCCCGGGCTGCGAGGGCGACTCCCTGCTCCTGCTGCTCGACGCCGCCGGCATCGCCTGCTCCACCGGCTCCGCCTGCACCGCCGGCATCGCCCAGCCCAGCCACGTGCTCCTCGCCACCGGCACCGACCCGGACCTCGCCCGCGGCACCCTGCGCTTCTCGCTCGGCCACACCTCCACCCAGGAGGACGTGGCCGCCGTCGCCGGGGCGATCGGCCCGGCCGTGGAGCGCGCCCGGACCGCCGGCCTCACGTGACCGTCTTCGACGCCTCGCGCACGAGCCGCAGATAGCGGTCCCAGTCCCAGTGCGGCCCGGGGTCGGTGTGGTCCGTGCCCTCGACCTCCACGTGCCCGATGATGTGCTCCCGGTCCACGGGTATCCCGTACCGGGCGCATATCCCGGCCGTCAGCCGCGCGGACGACGCGTACATCGCGGCCGTGAAGCCCCGCGGGCGGTCGACGAAGCCCTCGTGCTCGATGCCGATGCTCCGCTCGTTCATGTCGCGGTTGCCGGCGTGGAAGGCGACGTCGAGCTCCCGGATCATCTGCGCCACGTGCCCGTCCTTGCGGACGACGTAGTGGGCGGCGGCTCCGTGCCCCGGGTTCTTGAAGACCTTCAGGGCGGTCGCGTAACTGCCCTGGACGACATGGATCACGACCCGGTCGATCCGGTAGTCGTCCGGCCGGTCGGCCCGGCGCCAGTTCGCCCGCGCCGCCGCCGTCCACTCGGCGCCCTTGTGGTCGAGCGCGCCGTCGACCCGCTTCTTCTCCATCCCGGGCAGCCGCCACCAGAAACGCGCGAGGTCGTCCCGGGCCAGCGCGGCGACACCGACCACCGCGGCACCGCCGCCGAGCAGCACCGCCCGCCGCCCCACCCGCCTGCCGGACCCGTCCGACCCTTCGTCCTTGCTCCCCATGCCCCAGAGAACGCTTGCTCCCGCGTCCCCGGTTCCCGGCTGCCCGTACCCTGGTAGGGCTATGACTCAGACTCCGCCCCCGCGCCCCCTTCGTGTCCTCGCCGCCATGTCGGGCGGAGTGGACTCCGCCGTCGCCGCCGCCCGTGCCGCCGAGGCGGGCCACGACGTCACCGGCGTGCACCTCGCCCTCTCCGCGAACCCGCAGTCCTTCCGCACCGGAGCCCGCGGCTGCTGCACGATCGAGGACTCGCGCGACGCGCGCCGGGCGGCCGACGTCATCGGCATCCCCTTCTACGTGTGGGACCTGGCCGAGCGGTTCCGCGAGGACGTCGTCGACGACTTCGTCGCGGAGTACGAGGCCGGCCGCACGCCCAACCCCTGCCTGCGCTGCAACGAGAAGATCAAGTTCGCGGCGCTGCTCGACAAGGCGCTCGCACTCGGCTTCGACGCGGTCTGCACCGGTCACTACGCCACCGTCGTCCTGAACGAGGACGGCACCCGCGAGCTGCACCGGGCCTCCGACATGGCCAAGGACCAGTCGTACGTCCTCGGGGTGCTGGACGAGAAGCAGCTGGCGCACGCGATGTTCCCGCTGGGCGACACGCTCACCACCAAGGAGGAGATCCGGGCCGAGGCCGAGCGGCGCGGACTCGCGGTCGCGAAGAAGCCCGACAGCCACGACATCTGCTTCATCGCCGACGGCGACACGCAGGGCTTCCTCGCCTCCCGCCTCGGCAAGGCGGAGGGCGACATCGTCGACGAGGCCGGCACGAGGGTCGGCACCCACGAGGGCGCGTACGGTTTCACGATCGGCCAGCGCAAGGGCCTGCGGATCGGCCACCCGGCCGCGGACGGCAAGCCCCGCTACGTCCTCGACATCTCGCCCGTGAACAACACCGTCACGGTCGGCCCCGCCGAGGCCCTCGACGTCACCGCCCTGACCGCGATCAAGCCCCGCTGGTGCGGCACCGCCCCGGACGGCCCGGGCCGCTACACCGCGCAGCTCCGCGCCCACGGCGGCGAGACGCCGGTGGACGCGGTGATGGAGGACGGCGAGCTGAAGGTCACCTTCGACGAGCCCGTCCGCGGCGTCGCCCCGGGCCAGGCGATCGTCCTCTACGACGGCACCCGCGTCGTCGGCTCCGCCACCATCGCCACCACCGTCCGCCGCACGCCGACCCCGGCGTGACCCCCTGAGCCCACCGCCCGGCACGGCCGGGCGGCCGTCTCACGCCCGCCCGGCGCCCGGCCCCTACCCGTCCGGTGTCCGTCCGGTGCTTGGCCCATGCCCGTCCGGCCGGCCGGCGCCGGACGGTCCTGCGCCCTCACCGTCTCCGGACCGGTGCCGGAGGGCCCTACACCGCCCCTAACGTCTTCCGGTCAGCGCCGGACGTCCCTACACCGCCCCCGCCGCCTCGCGGTCCTCGCAGAGGAACTCCTCCACGACCGGGGCCAGGACGTGCGGCGCCACCTCGTGCGTCTGGCCCGTCAGGGTGCGGTGCCGGGCGCGGGGGAGCGCCGCGGTCAGGGCGCGCGCGGCCTGACGGGTCCCGGCCGGGCTGGCGCCGCCGTCGACCACCAGCACGCGCGCGTGGACGCGGGCGAGGCTCCGCTCGGGAAGCGTCCCGTCACCGAGGACGGCGAGGTCGTACGCGAGGGTGCGGGCCGGATCGGCGACGCCGGGCCGCAGCTGTGTCACCCCGGACGGCAGCCCCGCCGACCCCGCCGCGTCCGCCAGGAACAGGTCGAGCGCCGCCGCCCGCCGTCCCTGGCCGAGGAGCGCGGCCACCCGGCGCCGGCGTTCCCGCTCCTCCGCCGAGTACGGCGGCTCGTACACCGACACCGGCCCCGCCGAAACCCCGGCGGCCGCCGCCGCGAGCGCCAGCGCTCCCCCCGTGCCCGCCCCGTGCAGGGCCGCCCCGGCCCCCGCCACCCCGACGACCGCCGCCAGGTCCTCGATCTCCCGTTCCACCGCGTACGGCCCGGTGTCGCCGCTCGCGCCGCGACCCCTCCGGTCGTACGCCACGACCGAGAAGCGCCCGGCGAGCAGCCCGCCCAGCACCCGCTCGCCCGCGGCCGTGCCCAGCGCGCCGCTCACCAGGACGAGCGGCGGCCCGTCGGCGCCGTACCTCTCGTACGCGATCGGCGTCCCGTCCCGTGACGTGACCCGCCCCCGGACCCTGTTCGGCATGGTGCTCTCCTCGTCCATGGCAGGGCAGACCGGGGGCGTCACCGGAACTCATCGCCGGGAGGCGGGATTTCCCCGAGGAAATCGGAAACCCCTGGTCGGGGCCTACGGTGGAGGCCATGAACATCTGCGTCTTCCTCTCCGCCGCCGACCTCGACGAGCGCTACACGGCCCCCGCCCGCGACTTCGCCCGCCTCCTCGGCAAGTCCGGCCACACCCTCGTCTGGGGCGGCTCCGACACCGGCCTCATGAAGGTCGTCGCGGACGGCGTCCAGGAGGGCGGCGGCAGGCTCGTCGGCGTGTCCGTCGACTTCCTCGCCCACAAGGCCCGCCCCGACGCGGACGAGATGGTCGTCGCCGGGGACCTGGCCGCCCGCAAGGCCCTGCTGCTCGCCAAGTCCGACGCGATCGTCGTCATGGTCGGCGGCACCGGCACCCTCGACGAGGCCACCGAGATCCTGGAGCTCAAGAAGCACGGCAAGCACACCAAGCCGGTCGTCCTGCTCAACACGGCCGGCTTCTACGACGGCCTGAAGACGCAGTTCCACCGCATGGAGGCCGAGGGCTTCCTCCCGCTGCCCCTCACCGACCTCGTCTTCTTCGCGGACGACGGCCCGACCGCCCTCGCCCACCTGGAGGAGAACATCGCCTCCCGCTGATGCGAGCATGGTGACCATGGCTACTCATGTGATCACCGGAGCCGGTTCCGGCATCGGCGCCGCCGTCGCGCGCCGGCTGCACGCGCGCGGGGACGAACTCGTGCTGCACGCGCGCGACGCGGGGCGGGCGAAGGAGCTCGCCGGGCAGTTCCCCGGGGCGCGGACGCTGGTCGGCGACCTCGCCGACCCGGACCGGCTGTCGTGGGCGTTCTCGCACCAGACGATGCCCGAGCGGGTGGACACCCTGCTGCACATCGCGGGGGTCGTGGACCTCGGCCCCATCGGCGACCTGACGCCGAAGACCTGGCACCACCAGCTCAACGTCAACCTGGTCGCCCCGGCGGAGCTGACCCGGCACATGCTGCCCCAGCTGCGGGTCTCGCAGGGGCACGTCGTCTTCGTGAACTCGGGCGCGGGGCTCAACGCGCACGGTGAGTGGGGCGCTTACGCCGCCTCGAAGCACGGCCTGAAGGCCCTCGCGGACGCCCTGCGCCACGAGGAGCACGCGAACGGCGTCCGGGTCACGTCCGTCTATCCGGGGCGGACCGCCAGCCCGATGCAGGCGAAGGTGCACCAACAGGAGGGCAAGGAGTACGACCCCTCGAAGTGGATCGACCCCGAGTCCGTCGCGACGGCGATCCTGACCGCGATCGACCTGCCGAGGGACGCCGAGATCAACGACCTCACCGTCCGTCCGGGGCGGTAGACATGAGCGCGACGACAGACACGACGGACGGCGGCGCGACGGACATGGACGACACGAGGTTCTGGGGCCCGGCCACCGGCGTCGGGTCCCTGCCCGGCGGTGACGCCCGCGAGGCGGCGAGGGCCGCCACCGGATCCTTCGAGGACTTCCCGTTCCTCCCCGAGCTTCCCGCCCGCGGCCCGGGCGCCGACATGATCGGCCGCACCATCGGGATGCTCGTCGACCTCTACGCGCACGTGGAGCCCAGCGGCTGGCGGATCAGCGACCGGCCCGGACGCGACACCAAGCGCGCCCGCTCCTGGCTCGGCGAGGACCTGGACGCCCTGGAGGAGTTCACCCAGGGGTACGAGGGCCCGCTCAAGGTGCAGGCCGTGGGGCCGTGGACGCTCGCCGCCGCCCTGGAACTGCGGGGCGGGGAGGCCGCCCTGGGCGACGCGGGCGCCTGCCGCGACCTCGTCGGCTCCCTCGCCGAGGGACTCCACGGCCACCTCACGGAGCTGCGCAAGCGCGTCCCGGGGGCCCGGCTCGTCCTCCAGCTCGACGAGCCCTCGCTCACCGCCGTGCTGCGCGGCCACGTCCGTACGGCCAGCGGCTACCGGACCTACCGGGCCGTCGACCGCCAGGTCGTGGAGAGCGCCCTGCGGGACGTGGTCGCCGTCCACGACGGGCCGGTCGTCGTCCACTCCTGCGCCCCCGACGTGCCGTTCGCGCTGCTCCGGCGGTCCGGGGTCGCCGGCGTCTCGTTCGACTTCGGGCTGCTCACCGAACGTGACGAGGAGTCGATCGGCGAGGCCGTGGAGGCGGGGACGAAGCTCTTCGCCGGTGTGGTGCCGGCCACCGATACGGCATTGTCGGACCCGGGCGGTAGCGTCATGGGTGTCAGGACGCTGTGGCGCAGGCTGGGGCTGAATCCGGGGACTCTCGCCGAGTCCGTGGTCGTCACCCCCACGTGCGGGCTCGCGGGCGCGTCGCCCGCCTACGCCCGCGCGGCGCTCGCCCACTGCGCCCGGGCGGCGAGATCGCTCGCGGACAACCCAGAGTGACCGGGTTTCGAGGTACGGGAGGACGGACGAAGGTGGCAGTCGAACAGGGGGCCCCGCCCGCCGAGGCACGGGAGAAGCACGCCGACCTCGCCGAGCAGGTCGAGGAGCACCGCTTCCGGTACTACGTGAGGGACCAGCCGGTCATCAGCGACGGCGAGTTCGACAGGCTCCTGCGCGCGCTCGAAGCGCTGGAGGAGGAGTACCCGGAGCTGCGGACGCCCGACTCGCCGACCCAGAAGG
The DNA here is from genome assembly GCF_056436715.1 of Streptomyces sp. NPDC043176. Classification (NCBI taxonomy): domain Bacteria; kingdom Bacillati; phylum Actinomycetota; class Actinomycetes; order Kitasatosporales; family Streptomycetaceae; genus Streptomyces; species Streptomyces sp. NPDC043176. The sequence goes on along the minus strand of NZ_JBWKCA010000014.1, from coordinate 182,111 downwards.
TCGCGGGGCAGTACGAGACGGAGTTCACCTCCGTGGAGCACCGGGAGCGCATGCTCTCCCTGGACAACGCCTTCGACGACGAGGAGTTGGCCACCTGGGCCGAGCGGGTCGCGCGGGACGTCGGCACCCCCGACTTCCACTACTTGTGCGAGCTCAAGGTCGACGGCCTCGCGGTCAACCTCACGTACGAGCACGGGCGGCTGACCCGGGCCGCCACCCGCGGCGACGGCCGCGCCGGCGAGGACATCACGCCCAACGTGCGGACGATCGCCGACATCCCGGAGCGGCTGCGCGGCGACCGGATCCCCGAGCTCGTGGAGATCCGCGGCGAGGTCTACTTCCCGATGGAGGCCTTCGAGGGGCTCAACGCCCGTCTGGTGGAGGCCGGCGACAAGCCCTTCGCCAACCCGCGCAACGCGGCGGCCGGTTCGCTCCGCCAGAAGGACCCCAAGGTCACCGCCTCCCGCCCGCTCCACATGGTGGTCCACGGCATCGGCGCCCGCCGGGGCTTCGACATCTCCCGGCTCTCGGAGACGTACGAGCTGCTGCGCGAGTGGGGCCTGCCCACCGCCCGGCACAACAAGGTGGTCGGCTCGCTCGCCGACGTGCGCGAGTTCATCGCGTACTTCGGGGAGAACCGTCACTCCGTGGAGCACGAGATCGACGGCGTCGTCGTCAAGCTCGACGAGATCCCGCTCCAGGGCCGGCTGGGCTCCACGGCCCGCGCCCCGCGCTGGGCGATCGCCTGGAAGTACGCGCCGGAAGAGGTCAACACCAGGCTGGTCGACATCAAGGTCGGCGTCGGCAGGACCGGGCGCGTCACGCCGTACGCGCAGGTGGAGCCGGTGACGGTAGCCGGCTCCGAGGTCGAGTTCGCCACCCTCCACAACCAGGAGGTGGTGAAGGCCAAGGGCGTCCTCATCGGCGACACGGTCGTGCTCCGCAAGGCCGGCGACGTCATCCCGGAGATCCTCGGTCCGGTCGCCGACCTGCGGGACGGCACCGAGCGCGAGTTCGTGATGCCGGCGACGTGCCCGGAGTGCGACACGCCGTTGAAGCCCATGAAGGAAGGGGACATCGACCTCCGCTGCCCGAACGCCCGGGCCTGCCCGGCCCAGCTGCGCGAGCGGGTCTTCTTCCTGGCCGGCCGCCAGTGCCTGGACATCGAGAGCTTCGGCATGGTGGCCGCGGCGGCGCTGACCCGCCCGCTGGCGCCGACCGAGCCGCCGCTCGTGGACGAGGGCGACCTCTTCGACCTGACCATCGAGCAGTTGCTGCCGATCAGGGCCTACGTCCTCGACCAGAGCAGCGGCCTGCCTAAGCGGGACCCGAAGACCGGCGAGGAGAAGATCGTCACGGTCTTCGCCAACCAGAAGGGCGAGCCGAAGAAGAACGCCCTGGCGATGCTGGAGAACATCGCGGCGGCGAAGACCCGGCCGCTGGCCCGGTTCATCAACGGGCTCTCCATCCGGCACGTGGGGCCCGTCGCGGCCGAGGCGCTGGCCCGCGAGTTCCGCTCCCTGGAGCGGATCGAGCAGGCGAGCGAGGAGGAGTTGGCGGCCGTCGACGGGGTCGGCGGGATCATCGCGGCGGCGGTGAAGCAGTGGTTCTCCGAGGAGTGGCACCGCGAGATCGTGCGCAAGTGGCGCGCCGCCGGGGTCACCCTGGAGGACGAGGGCGCCGGGGAGGACGTGGGGCCGCGTCCGCTGGAAGGCCTCACGGTCGTGGTGACCGGCACCCTGGAGAAGTTCACCAGGGATGGCGCAAAAGAGTCCCTCCAGGGGCTCGGAGCGAAGGTGACCGGTTCCGTTTCGAAGAAGACCGACTTTGTCGTGGTCGGTGAAAACCCTGGTTCGAAGTACGACAAGGCGATGCAGCTGAAGGTTCCGGTTCTGGACGAGGAAGGCTTCTCCGTCCTGCTCGAACAGGGGCCCGAGGCGGCTCGGGAGGCCGCGGTGCCGGTCGCCGAGTAGTCGCCCACCGTCCCGCGAAACGTCACCCGTTCGGCGCATACCAGATCGTTACGGGTGGCCGGGTCGCATTCGGGCAAGACAAGGAGAGCGCTGCCCGTCGGAGCCCTCGGCGGCCTAGGGTGGTGACCGTGCGTCTCGTCCCGCACGGCCGCCCGAGGGTTCTGCCCCGCCGCGCGCCGCCGGACGACGGACGGCCGCTTCACCGCGACCCCGCGCACACCCGACGGCACCGCCGCCTGTGAGAGGGACGGGAATGGAACCGACCGAGAGCGCCGCCCCGGTCCCACGGCCACACGGCCGTGCGGTCACCCCGGGCTCCACCTCCCGGCTGCCCGCAGCCGTGGTGGTCATCGCAGCCGTCGTGCTCGTCGCCGGGCTCCAGCAAGCCCTGAGCACCGGTCACGGACTCTTCCCCGGCGGGATCCCCGGCTGGTCCCTCGCCGTCCTCGCCGGCCTGATCGTCGGCCACCTGGTCGCCCTCGGCCGCGACCGCTGGTGGGGCGGCACCGGCTCCGGCGCCGCCCTCACCCTCGCCGTCCTCCTCCTGTACGGCTGGGTCCCCGCCGGCCTCGTCTCGCTCACCGTCGTCACCCTGGTCGGCGCCGCCCGCCGGCACCGCTGGCGCCAGGGCGTGCTGCACGGCGCCACCGACGTCCTCGGCGTCGCCGCCGCCGCCCTCGTCCTCGGCCTCTTCGGAGACGTACCGACCGTCGAAGAGCCCTGGCAGCCCCTCGACTGGACCATCGGGGACCTCCCGGAAGTCGTCCTCGCCGCCGGCGCCTACCTCCTGGTGACCCGGCTCCTCCTGTGGTACACCCTCGCGCCCCAGGGCCGGGGCCTGCCCACCGTCGCCCGCAGCGCCCTCCTCCGGCAGGGCCTCGTCGCCGTCGCCCTGCTCGGCATCGCCCCGCTCATCTGCGTCGTCGCCGCCACCCGGCCCGTCCTGCTGCCGCTCTTCGCCGTCCCCCTCATCGCCCTCGACTCCACCCTCTGGATCGCCCGCGCCCGCGCCGAGGAACAGCTCCGCGACCCGCTCACCGGACTCCCCAACCGCCAGTGGCTCCTGGAACGGGCCTGGACCGCCCTGGAGGAGGCCGAAGGCCAAGGAGCCCGCGCCGCCCTCGTCCTGATCGACCTCGACCGCTTCCGATCGGTCAACGACACCCTCGGCCACCTCGCGGGCGACCGGCTGCTCCTCCAGATCGCCGAACGGCTCCGCCTCGCGCTGCCCCGCGGCGCCGAGGCCGCGAGACTCGGCGGCGACGAGTTCGCCGTCCTGCTGCCCACCGCCGACTCCACCACCAGCGCCCAGCGGGTCGCCCGCCACCTCGTCGCCGAACTCTCCTCCCCGCTCGACCTCGACGGCCTCACCCTCGTCCTGGAGGCCAGCGCCGGCGTCGCCGTCTTCCCCGACCACGCCCTCGACGCCGAAGGCCTGCTGCGCCGCGCCGACGTCGCCATGTACCAGGCCAAGCGGGACCGCACCGGCGTCGAGGTCTACGAGTCCAAGCGCGACTCCAACACCCCCGACCGGCTCGGCCTCCTCGGCGACCTCCGCCGCGCCCTCGACGCCGGCGAGGTCGAACTCCACTACCAGCCCAAGGTCCGCTTCGACGGCCAGGTCGCCGGCCTCGAAGCGCTCGTCCGCTGGGTCCACCCCGAGCGCGGCAAGGTCCCCCCGGACGAGTTCATCGCCATCGCCGAGTCCTCCGGCCTGATGCCGCACCTCACCGAGTACGTCCTGGAGACCGCGCTCGCCCAGGTCGCCCGCTGGCGCGCCCAGGGCCTCCACGTCCCGGTCGCCGTCAACGTCTCGCCGCGCGACGTCCACACCCCCGGCTTCGCCGGCGCCGTCGCCGCCCGGCTCGCCCGCCACGGCGTCCCGGCCGGCGCCCTGCAGCTGGAGATAACGGAGCACGTCCTCCTGGAGGACCCCCAGCGGGCCGCCGACACGCTCAACGGCCTCACCGGCCACGGCGTCAAGATGTCCCTCGACGACTTCGGCACCGGCTACTCCTCCCTCGTCCACCTGCGCCGGCTGCCCGTCAGCGAACTGAAGATCGACCGCTCCTTCGTCGCCCGGCTCGCCGTCGACACCGAGGACGCCGAGATCGTCCGCTGCACCGTCGACCTCGCCCACTCGCTCGGCCTCCTCGTCGTCGCCGAGGGCGTCGAGGACGACGAGACCTGGGAACGCCTCCGCGACCTGGGCTGCGACGCCGTCCAGGGCTGGCTCGTCGCCGCCGCCATGCCGCCCGTCGAGGCCACCGCCTGGCTCCTCGCCCGCGGCGAACACGGCTGGCGCCGCCCCGCCGACATGGTCGAGCCCGTCGATCTGGACCACCCCTCCGGCCAGGTCGTGCAGTGACCGTTCCCCTCCGGGGGCAAACCGTTTCACGGGCAGCGGTGTCGGCCCCATAGGATTGGGCCAACACCATCTAACTCACCCCGTGAGGATCCGCATGCCTGGCATCACGCGCGAGGAGGTCGCCCACCTCGCACGGCTGGCGCGTCTGGAGCTGAAGGGCGAAGAACTCGATCACTTCGCCGGCCAGCTCGACGACATCATCGGCGCGGTCGCCCGCGTCTCCGAGGTCGCCGACCAAGACGTACCGCCGACCTCCCACCCGCTGCCGCTGACCAATGTCATGCGCGCGGACGAGGTCCGTCCGTCGCTCACCCCCGAGCAGGCGCTCTCCGGCGCCCCGGCCCAGGAGCAGCAGCGTTTCAAGGTGCCGCAGATCCTGGGGGAGGACTAAGAAGTCATGACGGACAACATCATCATCAAGCTCACGGCCGCCGAGATCGCCGGGAAGATCGCCGCCGGCGAGCTCACCGCCGTCGAGGTCACCGAGGCCCACCTCGCCCGCATCGAGGCCGTCGACGAGAAGGTCCACGCCTTCCTGCACGTCGACCGCGAGGGCGCCCTCGCACAGGCGCGCGCCGTCGACGAGAAGCGTGCCCGGGGCGAGAAGCTCGGCCCGCTGGCCGGTGTGCCGCTCGCGCTCAAGGACATCTTCACGACCGTCGGCATGCCGACGACCGTCGGTTCGAAGATCCTCGAGGGCTGGATCCCGCCGTACGACGCGACCCTGGTCAAGAACCTCAAGGCCGCCGACGTCGTCATCCTCGGCAAGACCAACATGGACGAGTTCGCCATGGGCTCCTCGACGGAGAACAGCGCGTACGGTCCGACGGGCAACCCCTGGGACCTGACCCGGATCCCCGGCGGCTCCGGCGGCGGCTCCTCGGCGGCCCTCGCCGCCTACGAGGCCCCGCTCGCCATCGGCACGGACACCGGCGGCTCGATCCGCCAGCCCGCGGCCGTCACCGGCACCGTCGGCGTCAAGCCGACCTACGGCGGCGTGTCCCGCTACGGCATGGTGGCCTTCTCGTCCTCCCTCGACCAGGGCGGCCCCTGCGCCCGTACGGTCCTGGACGCGGCCCTCCTGCACGAGGCGATCGCCGGGCACGACCCGCTCGACTCGACCTCCATCGACGCGCCGGTGCCGCAGGTCGTCGAGGCCGCGCGGAACGGCTCGGTCGCCGGCATGCGCGTCGGCGTCGTCAAGCAGTTCCGCGGCGAGGGCTACCAGGCCGGCGTCGTGCAGCGCTTCGACGAGTCCGTCGAGCTGCTCAAGGAGCTGGGCGCCGAGATCGTCGAGCTGGACTGCCCGACCTTCGACCTCGCCCTCTCGGCGTACTACCTGATCGCGCCGTCCGAGTGCTCCTCGAACCTGGCCCGCTTCGACGCCATGCGCTACGGCCTGCGGGTGGGCGACGACGGCACGCGGTCCGCCGAGGACGTCACCGCCCTCACCCGTGAGGCCGGCTTCGGCGACGAGGTCAAGCGCCGCGTCATCCTCGGTACGTACGCGCTGAGCTCCGGCTACTACGACGCGTACTACGGCTCGGCCCAGAAGGTCCGCACCCTCATCACCCGCGAGTTCGAGAAGGCCTTCGAGGAGGTGGACGTGATCGTCTCCCCGACGACCCCCACCACCGCCTTCCCGATCGGCGAGCGCGCCGACGACCCGATGGCGATGTACCTCGCGGACCTGTGCACCATCCCGACCAACCTGGCCGGCAACGCCGCCATGTCGCTGCCCTGTGGCCTGGCGCCCGAGGACGGTCTGCCGGTCGGCCTGCAGATCATCGCTCCCGCCATGAAGGACGACCGGCTGTACAAGGTCGGCGCCGCCGTCGAGGCCGCCTTCGTGGAAAAGTGGGGGCACCCGCTGCTCGAGGAGGCTCCGTCGCTGTGAGTGCCATGGCAAAGAAGGCCAAGAACTTCAAGAAGTCGAAGACCGGCGTCTACGTCTCACTGGCGACCACCGCCTTCGGTGCCGTCAGCGTCGCGAAGCAGGCCAAGCTTGCCCGCAACGACAACGACACCCTGCGGCTGATCGACGCCGCGGTGTCCGCCGCCGCCATCGTTACCGGCCTGGCGATCCTCTACCGGGAGCTCAAGCGCCTGGGCGACGACGACGTCCTGCTGGGCTGAGAGGGAAAGTCTCACCGTGACTGTCACTGAACTGCTGTCGTACGACGCGGCCCTCGCGGCGTTCGACCCCGTCATGGGCCTCGAGGTCCATGTCGAGCTCGGCACCAAGACGAAGATGTTCTGCGGCTGCTCGACCGAGCTGGGCGCGGACGCGAACTCGCAGACCTGCCCGACCTGCCTCGGCCTGCCCGGCTCGCTGCCGGTCGTCAACGCCATCGGCGTCGAGTCCGCGATCAAGATCGGCCTCGCGCTGAACTGCGAGATCGCCGAGTGGTGCCGCTTCGCCCGGAAGAACTACTTCTATCCGGACATGCCGAAGAACTTCCAGACCTCCCAGTACGACGAGCCGATCGCCTTCAACGGCTACCTGGACGTCCAGCTGGAGGACGGCGAGATCTTCCGCGTGGAGATCGAGCGCGCCCACATGGAGGAGGACACCGGCAAGTCCACCCACATCGGTGGCGCGACCGGCCGCATCCACGGCGCCTCGCACTCGCTGCTCGATTACAACCGCGCCGGCATCCCGCTCATCGAGATCGTCACCAAGCCGATCGAGGGCGCGGGCGAGCGGGCCCCCGAGGTCGCCAAGGCGTACGTCGCCGAGCTGCGCGAGCTGATCCGTGCCCTGGGCGTCTCCGAGGCGCGCATGGACAAGGGCCAGATGCGCTGCGACGTGAACCTGTCGCTGCGTCCGAACGGCACCAAGACGTTCGGCACCCGCTCGGAGACGAAGAACGTCAACTCGCTCCGTTCGGTCGAGCGCGCGGCGCGCTTCGAGATCCAGCGCCACGCGGCCGTGCTCACCGCCGGTGGCACGATCGTGCAGGAGACCCGTCACTTCCACGAGGACGACGGCTCCACCACCTCCGGCCGCATCAAGGACAACGCCGAGGACTACCGGTACTTCCCGGAGCCCGACCTCGTCCCCGTCGCCCCGGCCCGCGCATGGGTCGAGGAGCTGCGTGCCGGGCTGCCCGAGCTGCCGCGCGTGCGCCGCAACCGGCTCCGCGAGGAGTGGGGCGCGTCCGAGCTGGAGATGCAGTCCATCCTCAACGCGGGCGCGGTCGACCCGATCGTCGCCACGATCGAGGCGGGTGCCGACGCGGCCTCGGCCCGCAAGTGGTGGATGGGCGAGCTCGCCCGCAACGCCAACGAGCAGGGCGTCTCGCTGGAGGAGCTGGCGATCACCCCGGCCGACGTGGCCCGGGTCTCGGCCCTGGTCGCCTCGGGTGACCTCAACGACAAGCTGGCCCGTCAGGTCATCGAGGGCGTCCTCGGCGGCGAGGGCACCCCGGACGAGGTCGTCGAGAAGCGCGGTCTGAAGGTCGTCTCCGACGACGGCGCGCTGGGCGCGGCCGTCGACGAGGCCATCGCGGGCAACGCGGCGATCGCCGACAAGATCCGCGGCGGCAAGGTCGCCGCGGTCGGCGCCCTGGTCGGCGCGGTCATGAAGGCCACCCGGGGCCAGGCGGACGCGGCGAAGGTCAAGGACCTGATCCTGGAGAAGCTGGGCGTCACCGAGGGCTGATCCCCTTCCCGTGCGCGTATGACGGCGGCCCCGTACCGGAACTCCGGTACGGGGCCGCCGTCATACGCGGCAGAGGGCCGCGCCGCCGGCGCCGACGGGACCAACGCCGACGGGGGCCCGCGTGCCGATGGCCGACCTGTACGACGAGGAGCGCGTCCTCGCGGCCGGCTTCGGCCATTGCGTCACCCCGACCGGGACCTGACGCCTCACGGGGGTGCCGTTCTTCGTCCGGACGCGAACGGCCCGGGGCCGAAGTCCCGGATACCGGACCACCTTGTGACCATCGACACGAAACGGGCAAACGATCACGTTTGCCTGTAAGAGTGGGTGCATATCGGTCACGCGTTCTTCTCGGGCTGCTCCCGTGCAAGATCCATGAACCACCCAGGGAGCACGTCCTTTGGCAGCCATCGCCCGATGGTGCGTCCGGCACCGTCTCGTCGTCGTTCTCCTCTGGCTCCTCGCCCTCGGCGGGGTCGGCACAGGGGCGGTCGTCGCCGGCAGCGCGTACTCGAACGACTACGAGGTCCCGGGGACCGAGTCCGGCCGGGCCACCGCGCTCCTCGACCGGGGCTTCCAGGGCCTCGGCGGCGACAGCGACACCATCGTCTGGCACACCGACGACGGCAGCGTCCGCGCCGACGCCGTCGAGCGGCGCATGACGGCGATGCTCGACGAGGCCGCCGACCTGCCCGGCATCGCGGCCGTCACCTCGCCGTACGGGGACGCCCCGGGGCAGATCAGCGAGGACGGGCGCACCGCCTACGCGACGGTCACCTTCGACGAGCAGGCCGACGACATCCCCGAGGCCCAGGCCCGCGCGCTCGTCGACACCGCGAAGGCGGCGGCGGACGAGGGACTCCAGGTCGAGCTCGGCGGCAGCGCCGTCGCGCTCACCGAGGCGCCCGGCGGGCACGTGGCCGAGGTCGTCGGCGTCGCGGTCGCGGCCGTCGTCCTCTTCCTGGCCTTCGGCTCGCTCGCCGCCTCCGCGCTCCCCATAGCGACCGCGCTCGTCAGCGTCGGCATCGCGTACTCCGGGATCGTGCTCCTCGGCCATCTGATGACCGTCGCCGACTTCGCCCCGATGCTCGGCATGCTCGTCGGCCTCGGCGTGGGCATCGACTACGCGCTGTTCATCGTGACCCGGCACCGCAGGGGCCTCAAACGGGGGCTCTCCGTCGCGGAGGCCGCCGAGAACGCCGTCGCCACCACGGGCCGCGCCGTCGTCTTCGCCGGGGCGACCGTCTGCATCGCGCTGCTCGGCATGCTGATCCTGCGGCTCAGCTTCCTCAACGGCGTCGCCATCGCCGCCTCCCTCACCGTGGTCCTCACCGTCGCGGCCTCGGTGACGCTGCTGCCCGCGCTGCTCTCGTTCATCGGCGCGCGGGCGCTGTCCCGGCGCGAGCGGCGGACGCTCGCCGAGCGCGGCCCGCAGCCCGAGCTCCCCACCGGCTTCGCGGCCCGCTGGTCCGCCTTCGTCGAGCGTCACCCCAAGCTCCTGGGGGCCGTCGCCGTCGTCGTCATGGGCGTCCTCGCGCTGCCCACCCTCTCGCTCCACCTGGGCACCTCCGACCAGGGCAACAACCCGGCCACGGCGACCACGCGGCAGGCGTACGACCTGATCGCCGAGGGCTTCGGGCCGGGCGTCAACGGGCCCCTCACGCTCGTCGCCGGTCTCGACGGCGCCGACGACCGGGTCGCCCTCGACCGGCTGCCGGCCGCGCTCTCCGCGACCCGCGGGGTCGCCTCCGTCTCCCCGGTCACCTACAACGGCTCCGGCGACACCGCCGTCCTGACCGTGGTCCCCGACTCCTCGCCCCAGTCCAAGGACACCAGCGAGCTCGTCGACCGGCTCCGCCAGGACGTCCTCCCGGAGGCCGAGGCCGGCACCTCGCTCCAGGTGCACGTCGGCGGCGTCACCGCCTCCTACGACGACTTCGCCGAGATCATCGTCGGCAAGCTGCCGCTCTTCGTCGGCGTCGTCATCGCCCTGGGCTGTCTGCTGCTCCTGCTGGCCTTCCGCTCGATCGGCATCCCGCTCAAGGCCGCCGCCATGAACGTCGCCGCCGTCGCCGCCGCCTTCGGCATCGTCGTGGCGATCTTCCAGTGGGGCTGGGGGAGCGAGCTCCTCGGCCTCGGCAGCGCCGGGCCGATCGAACCGTTCCTTCCCGTGATCATGGTCTCGGTGCTCTTCGGCCTGTCCATGGACTACCAGGTCTTCCTGGTCAGCCGGATGTACGAGGAGTGGCTGGAGACCGGGGACAACCGGCGGGCGGTCCGGGTCGGACTCGCCGAGACCAGCCGGGTGATCAACTCCGCCGCCGTCATCATGATCTCGGTCTTCCTCGCCTTCGTGCTCTCCGGCGACCGGGTGATCGCGATGTTCGGGATCGCGCTCGCGGCGGCCGTCGCCCTCGACGCGTTCGTCCTGCGCACGCTCCTCGTCCCCGCCCTCATGCACCTGCTCGGCGGGGCGAACTGGTGGCTGCCGAGGCGACTCGACCGGATCCTGCCGAGGATCAGCATCGAGCCGCCCGAGTGCCGCGAGGCCGCCGACATGCGTGCGAAGATCCCCCTGCAGCGTGTGACGGCTCCGGCCGCCGAGGAGAGGAACGACGATGTTCGCGATACCGCTGGGTGACGACGGCGCCGAGCTGCGTCCTCTGGAGCCCTGGCAGGCCGAGGAGCTCCTCGCCCACATGAACCGGGGCCGGGACTTCGTCGGGCAGCACATCGCCCTCCCGGACTTCGTCGCGGACCTCGACTCCGCCCGCGCCTACCTCACCTCGTACGCCGAGAAGACCGCGAACGACACCGGCCGCCTCTACGGCGTCTGGACCGGTGGCACCCTCGTCGGCGGCGTGCTCTTCCGGACCTTCGACGCCGCGAACGGCACCGCAGAGGCGGGCTGCTGGCTGGAGCCCTCCGCCGCCGGCAAGGGCCTGATCACCCGGGCCTGCCGGGTCATCATCGACTGGGCGATCGAGGAGCGGGGGATCCACCGCGTCGAGTGGCTGGCCTCGTCGAGGAACGCGCCGAGCATCGCCGTGGCCCGCCGCCTGGGCATGACGAAGGAGGGCGTGCTGCGGGAGAACTACCTGTACCGCGGCACCCGCTCCGACACGGAGGTCTGGGCCGTCCTCGCCCCCGAGTGGCGCGCCGCGAAGGCGGCGTCCGCCTCTTAAGGCCGCTCTCATGTCGGCCCCCTAGCGTGCGCCGCATGGACATCAAGACGACCGAGAAGACCGAAGAGAACAACACGCCGCGGCCGGAGCCCGAAGCCGCGGAGGCCGCGGGGGGCGCCGTCACGGACCCGCTCGACCGGCCGGACGGCGCCCGGACCGGCGGGGCGAGCGGTGATGCCTCCGGCGACGTGAGCGGCGCTCACGGCGACGGGCCGGCCGACGAGCCCGACGACGACCGGCCCGACGACGACTTCGACGACGAGCTCGACGAGGCGGCGGCCGGGGCGGGGACGGCCGCCGAGGAGACGGGCATCGGAGCCGGCGCCGCCGCCGTGGTCTCCGCCGCCCTCGGCGCCGTCGCGCTCACCGGTACCTGGACCGGCAAGGTCGTCTCCGAGCGCGAGACGCTCGTCGGGCAGATCACCACCTCCCAGGGCGGCTCCACGGCCCAGCAGATCTCCGAGATCTACGGCGACGCCTGGCACAGCACCGCCCTGGTGAACGGCCTCTTCGCCCTGCTCGCCCTGATCGTCGCCCTCGTCGTGCTCGCCCTTCCCCGCCGCGCCGGCCGGGTGCGCGTGGTCGCCGTGGCCGGCGCCGTGCTGGGCGGCCTGGGGCTGCTCCTGTCGGTCGGTACCTACTTCGACCTGTTCCTGAGCCTCCCGACCGCCGGGTCCTGAGGCGGTCCCCGGCTCGCCTAAGGCCCCCCTGGGACCCGTCTAAGTACCTCCGTACCCCGAACATGCGGCACTCGCCCGATGTGGCCGCACCCCCTGGGAAACGAAAGTGGAGGCATCGCAAGAAGCGATACCGAAACCGAGAAGAACCGGGGAGCACACCATGTTCGAGTACGAACTCCAGCGCATGAACCACGCCGAGCTCGTCCGCGAGGCCGCCGCCCAGCGCCTCACGCACGAGGCCGCCGAGGCCGTCGGCGCGACCCTGGGCCTGCGCCTCTTCGGCCGCCGGCACGGGCACCACGGCACGGAGGGACAGGTGGACGGCGGCGACCGCGGCCGCTTCGCCCGGGCCGCGTGACCCCCTTATGAGCGACAACGCGGACGGTTGTGCGATGCTCGGCGCCGTGGAGACCAGGTCAGTCAGCCCCGTCTTCGTCGGCCGGGCCGGCGAACTCACCGCCCTCACCGAGGCGCTCTCCCGCGCGACCGCGGGAGAGCCCCAGGCCCTGCTCATAGGAGGGGAGGCGGGCGTCGGAAAGACCCGCCTCATCGAGGAGTTCCTCGACACGGCCTGCGACCGGGGCGCCGTCGCCGCCGTCGGCGGCTGCCTCGAACTCGGCGCCGACGGACTGCCCTTCGCGCCCTTCGCCACCGCCCTGCGCTCGCTCCACCGCAAGCTCCCCGGCGAACTGACCGCCGCCGCCGACGGCCACCAGGGCGAACTCGCGCGCCTGCTGCCCGAACTGGGCGACCCCGGCAGCCACGAGCCCGCCGACGAGGACTCCACCGCCCGCCTCTTCGAACTGACCGTACGGCTCCTGGAACGGCTCGCCGCCGACCGTACGATCGTGCTCGTCCTGGAGGACCTGCACTGGGCCGACACCTCCACCCGGCACCTGCTCACCTACCTCCTCCGCACCCTCCGCCGCGGCCGGATCGTGGTCGTCGCCAGCTACCGCGCCGACGACATCCACCGCCGCCACCCGCTGCGCCCCCTCCTCGCCGAACTCGACCGGCTCCGCACCATCCGCCGCATCGAGCTCGCCCGCTTCACCCGCACCGAGGTCCACCGCCAGCTCACCGGCATCCTCGCCGCCGAACCCGACCCCGGCCTCGTCGACGAGGTCTTCGAACGCTCCGACGGCAACGCCTTCTTCGTCGAGGAGCTCGTCGTCTCCCACGAGGCCGGCTGCGCCGTCGGCCAGCTCAGCGACTCCCTGCGCGACCTCCTGCTCGTCCGGGTCGAGACGCTCCCCGAGGACGCCCAGCGGGTCGCCAGGATCGTCGCCGAAGGCGGCTCCACCGTCGAGCACGGCCTGCTCGCCGCCGTCGCCCGGCTCGCCGAGGACGAACTCATCGAGGCGCTGCGGGCCTGCGTCGGCGCCAACATCCTGCTCGCCGTCCCCGACGGCGACGCCTACCGCTTCCGCCACTCCCTGGTCCGCGAGGCCGTCAGCGACGACCTGCTGCCCGGCGAACGCTCCCGCCTCAACCGGCGCTACGCCGAGGTCCTGGAGGCCGACCCCGCGCTCGTCCGCCCCCACGAGCGGACCACCAGGCTCGCCACGTACTGGTACCACGCCCACGCCCCGGAGAAGGCCCTCCCCGCCGTCCTCCAGGCCGCCGTCGAGACCCGCAAGCGCCACGCCTACGCCGAGCAGCTCAGCCTCCTCGAACGGGCCATGGAGCTGTGGGACAAGGTCCCGGGCGAGACGCGCGACTCGCTGCGCCCCATCGACTACGCCGACGCGTACCCCGCCTGCGGCTGCGACCCCGAGACCACCTCGCTGCGCTACCTCGACCTGCTCGCCGAGGCCGCCGTCGCCGCCCGGCTCAGCGGAGAGCGGGAGCGGGCCGCGAAGATCTGCCGGACGGCGCTGAGGATCCTCGACAGCGACGAGAACGACCCGCTGCGGGCCGCCTGGTTCTGGACGGAGATGGCCCGGCTCCAGTCCAACCTCGGCCGGGGCGACGGCTGGCCCGAGATCGCCCGCGCCCAGGAACTCGTCAAGGGCCTCCCGCCGTCCGCCGTGCACGCCACCGTCCTGGTCGGCGCGGCCGGCTGGGGCATGCTCCGCAATCCCGGCCCCGAGGCGCTCGCCGCCGCCGAACGCGCCGTCGAGTACGCGCGGTTCGTCAAGGCCGAGCCGATCGAACTGAACGCCCGCATCACCCTCGGCACCATCATGGTGTCGGCCGGCGACGTCGAGGGCGGACTCGCCGCCATGGCCGAGGCACTGGAACGGACCACCGCCCTCGGCCAGTTCCACGAGGCCGCCCGCGCCCATGTGAACCTCTCCTCCTCCATGGAGGCGCTCGGCCGCTCCCGGGAGGCCGTCGAGACGGCCACCACCGGCATCGAACTGGCCCGCTCCCGCGGCCTGCTCGACAGCGCGGGCTGGATCCGCGCCAACCTCGCCGAATCGCTCCTCTCGCTCGGCGCGTGGGACCGGAGCAAGGAGGAGGCCGAGCTGCTGCTCCGCTCCGGGGCGGGCAGCACCAAGCCGGGCGGCACGGCCCTGCTCCAGCTCGCCCACCTCGCCACCTTCCGCGGCGAACCGGCCAGGGCCGCCGAGCACCTCGCCGAGGCCCGCACGCGCTACGGCACCCGCGACCCGATCCCGCAGTACACCCTCCCCATGGCGCAGGCCGAGATCGCCGTCGCCGCCGCCGAAGGGCGCCTGGCGGACGTACGGGGCCACCTCGCCGCCACCGCCGAGACCGGCTTCCCGCCCGGCACCCACCGCTACGGCTGGCCGCTCGTCCTCACCGCCGTCACCGCCGAGGCCGACAGCCGGGGGCTGCCCGCCGCCGACGAGGGCCGCGACGAGGCGCTCGCCGTCGTCCGCCGCTGCGTCCGCGCCCTCGCCGTCCCGGCCCCGATCTGGGAGGCCTACTCCCGGCAGGTGTCGGAGGAGCTCGCCCGCGCCGAGGGCCGGGAGAGCGCCGCGCGCTGGGCCGAGATCGTCGCCGCCTACGAGTCGCTCGAACGGCCGTACGAGCTCGCCCGTGCCCGCCGGCGCCTCGCCGACGCGCTGCTCGTCGAGGGCGGCCACCGGGAGGAGGCCACGGCCCAGCTCCGCGAGGCCCACGCCATCGCCGTCCGCCTCGGCGCCCGCCCGCTGCGCGAGGACGTGGAACTCCTCGCCGCCCGCGCCCGCCTCTCCCTCGCCCCCGAGAAGCAGGCCCCGGCCCCGGCGGATCCCGGGGACGACACCTTCGGCCTCACCCCCCGTGAGCAGGACGTGCTGCGGCTGGTCGCGGCCGGCCGCACCAACCGTCAGATCGCCGAGGAGCTGTTCATCTCACCCAAGACGGCCAGCGTCCACGTCTCCAACATCCTCGCCAAGCTCGGCGTCGCCGGCCGCGGAGAGGCCGCCGCCCTGGCCCACCGCCTCCACCTCCTCGACCCGGTCCTCTGACCCCGGCCGGGGGACCGGCACCGCCCCGGCACCGGGAACCCGTATCGTCACGCGACCCGAGGACAGGTCTATCGGGCCGCGCGCCGGGTCCGCGTCCCCCGGGTCCTCCCGGGTGAGGGCCTGCCGCCGCAGCTCCTCCTCGGCGTGCCTGCGCCCGGGTGCGAAGATCTCCTCCAGTCCGCCGAACACGGTCACCGCCTCCCTCACCTCACCTCCAGCCGGAGGATCCGGTCGTCCCCCGCCCCGGGCGTCCCCCGGGTGTCGGTCTCGCTGGTCACCAGCCAGAGCCGGTCGCCGCCCGCCGGGACCACCGTGCGCAGACGTCCGTACTCACCCCTCAGGAACGCCTCGGGCTCCCCGGAACGTTCCGCTCCGGAAAGCGGCACGCGCCACAGCCGCTCGCCCCTCAGCCCGGCCATCCAGATCGCGCCCCGCGCGTAGGCGATCCCGCTCGGGGAGGCCTCCGAGGTCGGCCACTGGGCCACCGGGTCCACGAACCCGGACCGCCCCGTCCGTCCCTCGGCCTGCGGCCAGCCGTAGTTCCGGCCGGGCTCGATCAGGTTCAGCTCGTCCCAGGTGTTCTGCCCGAACTCGGCCGCCCACAGGCGTCCCTCCGCGTCCCAGGCGATCCCCTGCACATTGCGGTGGCCGTACGAGTAGACGACCGATCCGGGGAAGGGATTGCCCGGAGCCGGTCTGCCCTCCGGGGTCATGCGCAGGATCTTCCCACCCAGCGAGGACCGGTCCTGGGAGAGCCCGGTCCGGCCCGTCTCGCCCGTCCCCGCGTACAGCATGCCGTCCGGCCCGAACGCGATCCGCCCGCCGTCGTGCACGAAGCCCTTCGGGATGCCGGTCAGCACCGGCTGCGGCGCGCCCAGCCGGTCGCCGTCCCCGCCGTCGTACCGCATGCGCACGATCCGGTTGTCCGAGGCGGCCGTCAGATACGCGTACACCCAGCCGTCCCGGACCGCGAGGCCCAGGAGCCCGCCCTCTCCGCCCGGGACGACCCCCGGCACCTCGCCGAGCACGGTCTTCGCGCCGGTCCGCCCGTTCACCCGGGTGATCGTCCGCTCGTCCCGCGAGGACACCAGCAGGTCGCCGCCGGGCAGCTCGGCGACCCCCCACGGCGACTTCAGCCCCTCGGTCAGCGTGCCCGCCACCGTCACCCGCCCGCCGGAGGGCGCGGCCCCGGAACCGGCGGAGGCGGACGCGGAGGCCGACGCCGGGGCCGACGGGGCCGCGCCCGGCCGCTCCTCGGAGCCTCCCGAGGAGCAGCCGGCCACGAGGACCAGCACGGCGGCGCCCCACAGGGCCTTCACAACAGCAGGACGGCTCATGGTCCGGTCCCCTTCGACGAGTCGAGCGGCATCCCTTCACCCTTGATACACCGCTCGACCCGATCGGGTTCCCGACCGCCGCCGATCGCGCGCGGTCTTCAGTCCCAGGAGCCCCGCGGCGCCGGGAGCCCCGCGATCTCCGTCAGATCCTCCGCCGTCAGCCGCAGCCCCGCCGCCCCGGCGTTCTCCACCGCCCACCGCTCCCGCTTGGCCCCCGGCACCGGCACGACGTGCCGGCCGCGGCCCAGCACCCACGCCAGCGCCACCTGCGCCGGCGTGACGTCCGCCCCGTGCCGCGCGGCCACCCGCCGCAGCCCCGCCACGAGCGGCTGGTTCGCGGCCATCATCTCCGCGGTGAAACGGGGGTGGCGGGCGCGCGGATCGTCCGGCTCGAACCCGCCGCCGGGAGTCAGCGTCCCGGTCAGGAACCCGTTCCCCAGCGGCATCGCCGCCAGGAAGCCGACGCCGCGCGCCGCGCACCAGGGCAGCAGCCGCGCCAGCGCCTCCTGGGACCACACCGACAGCTCGGCCTCGACCGCCGCCACCGGGAAGACCTGCTGGATCCGCTCCAGTTGGCGGATCGTTCCGTCGTATCCGTCGCGGCCGGCGCCGGCCGCGCCCCGGCGGGCCGACCTGGCACCCACCGCGCACAGACCGAGCGCCCGCACCTTGCCCGCCGACACCAGTTCGGCCATGGCGCCCCAGGTCTCCTCGACGGGCACCTCGGGGTCGGCGCGGTGCAGCTGGTAGAGGTCGATCACATCGGTCTGGAGCCGCCGCAGCGACGCGTCGCAGGCCCGACGCACGTACCCCGGCCTGCCGTTGGCGACCACGTGCCCGTCGCCGACGAGCAGTCCGCACTTCGTCGACACGAAGGCGTCCGCCCGACGCTCCTTCAACACCCGCCCCAACATGAGCTCGTTGGTGAACGGTCCGTACATGTCGGCGGTGTCGAGCAGGCTCACCCCGGCGTCGAGCGCCGCGTGCACGGTCCGCAGCGAGCGGTCCCCCCGCTGCTGCGAACGGCTGTACGCCCAGCTCATCGGCATGCACCCCAGGCCGATCGCACCCACGTCGAGCGCCGTCGCCCCGATAGTCCTGCGCTCCACCTGCCGGTACCCCTCCCTGTGCCGTGTCCCAAAGTAACCAATGGCGCACGGGATTCTTCGCATAGCCTCCCGGTCATGAGATTCGAAGACACGGCCGCCGACGTGTGGCTTCCGGTTCCCGCGGACGAGGTCGAGGGGCTCCCCGCCCCGGACGCGTCGGGCCTGAACTACCGCTTCTGGGACGGCGGCCCGGAGTTCCCCGCCGACCCGGCGCGCTGCGCCTTCTACGTGGTGCCGTACATGAAGGGCCCGGAGATCGCCGTACGGCCGCTGGCCGCGATGACCTCGCTGCGGGCCGTGCAGACCCTGTCCGCGGGCATCGACCACGTCACGCCCGGCCTCGGCCTGCTGCGGCCCGGCGTCGCCCTGTGCAACGCGAAGGGCGTCCACGAGGCCAGCACGGCCGAGCTCACGCTCGCGCTGATCCTCGCCTCGCTGCGCGGCATCCCCGGATTCGTGCGAGGCCAGGACGCCGAGGAATGGCGGGCGGGCTTCTACCCGGCCCTCGCCGACAAGTCCGTCCTGATCGTGGGGTACGGGTCGATCGGCGCCGCCATCGAGGACCGGCTCGCGCCCTTCGAGTGCGCGCGGGTGTCGCGCGTCGCACGCTCCGCGCGCACCACAGAGCGCGGCCCGGTCCAGGCGCTCGCGGAGCTGCCCGCCCTGCTGCCGGAGGCCGACGTGGTCGTCCTCTCCACTCCGCTCACGCCCGACACCCGGCACCTGGCCGACGCGGGGTTCCTGGCGCGGATGAAGGACGGCGCGCTCCTGGTGAACGTCGCCCGGGGGCCGGTCGTCGACACGTCCGCGCTGCTCAAGGAGGTCGAGAGCGGCCGGATCACGGCGGCGCTGGACGTCACCGACCCGGAACCGCTGCCGGCCGGGCACCCGCTGTGGCACGCTCCCGGTGTCCTGATCAGTCCCCATGTGGGAGGTTCCACCTCGGCGTTCATGCCGCGGGCGAAGCGGCTGATCGCCGGACAGCTGCGGCGGTTCGCGGCCGGCGAGGAGCTGGCCAACGTCCTGCTCACCACCGGCTGAGCGCGGCCCCCTCCGGCATGCCGGAGGGGGCCGGACGGGTGAACCGCGCCCCCGACACGCGCCGCGCGCAAGCCCCCTGGTCGTCACTGAGAGTACTGCGACCCTGTCCCTGAGTGACGGTCCTGGTGTATTGTCCCGGATCGGGGGACTGCGTCGAGTACGGGCTGACGCTGGGGAGCGAAGTGACGGGACATCAGATTCCGAGGGGGGTGACGGGTGAGGCACGGCCGAAAGACCGGCGATCCGACGCGGCGACGCCGCCGGCAAGCCTTCCGCGCCTCGCCGCCGGCCTCACACGATCGGTACCGGACCAGGCCGCGCCCCACCGCGCGCCCCACGCCGCCGGACCGTCCGACACCGGGCCGCCACCGACGGCCGGGCGGAGCGGCGCCGAGAGCCACGGCGGCGCGCTCCCGGACGCGGCTCCCGGCGACTGCGACGGACACGCCCCGGGGACTCTCGACGAGCCCTCGGCGCGCCCGCACGAAGCGGCCGCCTGCGGTGGCGCGACGCCGGAGGATCCGGTGAGCGCGCCCGGGGCGGTCCTCACCCGCCGTCCCATCGGCGGTGGCGGCGGCCCCGGGCACCCGGACACCGAGCGCCCCGGCCCGGGCGCGGTCCTCGCCCAGATCGCCCTCGGCCTGATCTGCGCGGGCTACACAACCGGCGCCTCGCTCGGCTGGGGCTCCCCGAGGCTCGCGCTGTTCATGGGCGACTTCGGACTCAGCGCCGCAGCGCTCACCGCCGCGGTCTCCTGCTTCCTCTACGGCCGCGCCCACCGCGGCAGCGCCCGCCCGGCCTGGCTGCTCTTCGCCTTCTCCTCGTTCATGGCCGCCTCGGGCAACGCGGTCTGGGGCTGGTACGAGGTGGTGCTCCGCGCCGAGGTGCCGGACTCCTCCGTCGCCGACCTCTTCTTCCTGCTCTTCGCCCCGCCCGCCATCGTCGGCCTCCTCGTCCTCGCCAAGAAGCCCGTCACCCGGGCCGGCTGGGTCTGCCTGGGGCTCGACGCCTGGCTCATCGGGGGCTCGCTCCTCACGCTGTCCTGGAGCCTGGCCCTCGCCCGTACCGCCCACTTCGAGGGCGAGTCCGTCGCCCAGGCCGCGCTGTCGCTCGCGTACCCGCTGCTCGACATCGTGCTCGTCAGCATGGTCCTGGTCCTGCACTTCCGGCGCTCGCAGGCGAACCGCTCGGCGACCAACACCGCCATCGCCGCACTCGCCCTGACCGTGCTGTGCGACGCCCTGTTCACCTCGCCGCTGCTCCGCGAGAACTACGCCTCGGGCCAGCTGCTGGACGCCGGCTGGTTCGCCGGCTCGCTCCTCCTCGCCTACGCGCCCTGGGGGGTGCGCCGGCTGCCGGACGGCGCGGCGCCCGCCCACGGCCCCCTGCTGCACAGCCGGCCGGTCGCCGGGTCGCTCGCCGCCCTCACGCCGTACCTCGCCGCCGCGGTCTGCACCCTCGGCATCCTGTACAACGTGGTCGAGGGGCGCAGGGTCGACCGGGTGGTCGTCCTGACCGGCTGCACGGTGGTGCTCGCCCTCGTCGTCCGGCAGGGCATCATGCTCCTCGACAACATCGCCCTCACCCACGAACTGGCCCAGAAGGAGAACCACTTCAGGTCGCTCGTGCAGGGCTCCAGCGACGTGATCATGATCGCCGCGCCGACCGGGATGCTGCGCTACGTCAGCCCGGCCGCGACCGGGGTCTACGGGCGCGAGGCCGAGGAGCTCATCGGCTCCGAGCTGGCGTCCCTCATCCACCCCGAGGACCTCGGCGCCGTCGTCCACGAGGTGCGGCGCTTCCTGGCCGCCTCGCCCGCCGAGGAGCCCACCACCCGGATCGAGTGCCGCTTCCGCTCCGGCCGCGGCGACTGGCTCAACGTCGAGTCGACCGTCAACCGGCACCAGGGCGGCCTGATCTTCAACAGCCGGGACGTCACCGAACGCGTCCGCCTCCAGGCCCAGCTGCAGCACAACGCCGAACACGACCCGCTCACCGACCTGCCCAACCGGGCCCTCTTCACCCGGCGGGTCCGGCAGGCGCTGAGCGGCCGCCGTTCCTCCGACCCCGGCACCGCCGTGCTCTTCATCGACCTCGACGGGTTCAAGGCGGTCAACGACCGCCTCGGCCACCAGGCGGGCGACGACCTGCTCGTCCAGGCGGCCCGCCGCCTCCACGACTCCGTGCGGGCCGGGGACACCGCCGCCAGACTCGGCGGCGACGAGTTCGCCGCCCTGATCCTCGGTGACGGCGGACGCGAGAGGAAGGCCCGCGAGAGCCAGGTCCAGGAGATCGCCGACCGGCTCCGGCTCACGCTCTCCCAGCCGTACCACGTCGACGGCGGCAACGAGGTGCGGGTCGCCGCCTCCATCGGCGTCGCCTTCGCCGAGCCCGGCATGGAGGCCGGCGACCTCCTGCGCAACGCCGACCTCGCCATGTACCGAGCCAAGGCCGCCGGCAAGGACCGCGTCGAGCTCTACGCGCCGCAGATGCAGGCCGAGGTGGTACGGCGCACGGAGCTGGCCGCCCGGCTGCGCACGGCCCTCCACGACGGCGAGTTCGCCCTCCTCCACCAGCCGGTCGTCGACCTCGCCACCGGCCGGATCTCCGCCGTCAGCGCCCAGGCCCGCTGGCGGTCGGCCCAGGGCATCCTCTTCACCCCCGCGGAGTACCTCCGGGTCACCGACGACGGGGAGCGCACCGCGGAGCTCGGCCGCTGGCTCCTGGAGGAGGCGGTGGAGCAGGCCGCCGAGCGGGCCGGGATCGGCCACCGCACGCCGGTCTCCATCCGCCTCTCCGCCCACCGGCTCCTGGACCGCTCGCTGCCGCTCGGCTCGGTCGAGTCCCTGCTCACCCGGCACGGTCTGCCGTCCGGCTCGCTGATCATCGAGCTCGCCGACAGCGGCGCCAGGACCCCGCTCGACGAACTCGAGCAGCGGCTGGTGACCCTGCGCCGCCTCGGCGTGCGGATCGCGCTCGACGGATTCGGCAGCGGACACGTGGCGATCAACGCCCTGCGCAGGCTTCCGGCCGACATACTGAAGCTGGACCGGGGCCTCGTGGAGGGCGTGGTCGAGTCGGCACGGCTCCGCAAGATCACGCGCGGCGTGCTGCGCATCGCCGGTGAGCTCGGCATGCAGACCGTCGCCGACGGTGTCGACGTGCCGGAGCAGGTGATCGCGCTGCGTGCGATGGGATGCGGCCACGCCCAGGGCATGGCCTTCTCGGGCCCGCTGGACGAGTACCGGCTGCGCAGGGCGCTGGTGCGGGACGACTATCCGCTGCCCGGCGGGGTCCCCGTACCGGCCGGAAACCGTCCCCCGATCCGCTCAAATGCTGAGACGCCCGTCCCACCCACTTGACAGTGATGAGGGCCGAGAGGGAGGGTCAGTGCCATGCGCACCCGAATTCTCGTACTTGGAAAGCGCGTCGGCTGAAGCAGGGCCATCGATCAGGCCCCGCTGAGAACGCACCCGACGCGCTCCCCTCGCTTGCCTCACGGCACGAGGGGTTTTTTGTTGCACCGGCTCACTCCAAAGTCGATGCAAACCCCCGCAAAACACCTCGCAAAAACCCTCTGCTTCGAGAAGAGATGCTGATGACCGACCAGGCCACCGGGCACCATCCGCAGCCGCGACCCCGCAACGGCGCGCAGCCCGCCATCGCCGTCGAGCACGTCACGGGCGCGCAGTCCCTCATCCGCTCTCTCGAGGAAGTGGGCGCCGACACCGTCTTCGGCATCCCGGGCGGCGCGATCCTCCCCGCCTACGACCCGATGATGGACTCGCAGCGGGTCCGCCACATCCTGGTCCGGCACGAGCAGGGCGCCGGCCACGCCGCCACCGGGTACGCCCAGGCGACCGGCAAGGTCGGCGTCTGCATGGCGACCTCGGGCCCGGGTGCGACCAACCTGGTCACCCCGATCGCCGACGCGCACATGGACTCGGTCCCGCTCGTCGCGATCACCGGCCAGGTCGCGTCCAAGGCGATCGGCACGGACGCCTTCCAGGAGGCGGACATCTGCGGCATCACGATGCCGATCACCAAGCACAACTTCCTCGTCACCAAGGCCGAGGACATCCCGCGGACGATCGCCGAGGCCTTCCACATCGCCGCCACCGGCCGTCCGGGCCCGGTCCTGGTCGACATCGCCAAGGACGCGCTCCAGGCGAAGACCACCTTCAGCTGGCCGCCGCAGACCGACCTGCCCGGCTACCGCCCGGTGACCAAGCCGCACGCCAAGCAGATCCGCGAGGCCGCCAAGCTGATCTCCGCCGCCAAGCGGCCCGTCCTGTACGTGGGCGGCGGCGTCATCAAGGCCGGCGCCACCGCCGAGCTGAAGATCCTCGCCGAGCTCACCGGCGCCCCGGTCACCACCACCCTGATGGCCCTCGGCGCCTTCCCCGACAGCCACCCGCTGCACGTGGGCATGCCGGGCATGCACGGTGCCGTCACCGCCGTCACCGCGCTGCAGAAGGCCGACCTGATCGTCGCCCTGGGTGCCCGCTTCGACGACCGCGTCACCGGCAAGCTCGACAGCTTCGCCCCGTACGCCAAGATCGTCCACGCGGACATCGACCCGGCCGAGATCGGCAAGAACCGCGCCGCCGACGTCCCGATCGTCGGTGACGCCCGCGAGGTCATCGCCGACCTGATCCAGGCCGTCCAGGTCGAGCACGGCGAGGGCAACAAGGGCGACTACGCCGCCTGGTGGAGCGACCTGAACCGCTGGCGCGAGACCTACCCGCTCGGCTACGACCTGCCGGAGGACGGCAGCCTCTCGCCGCAGCAGGTCATCCAGCGCATCGGCCGGCTCGCCCCCGAGGGCACGATCTTCGCCGCGGGCGTCGGCCAGCACCAGATGTGGGCCGCCCACTTCATCGACTACGAGAAGCCGGCCACCTGGCTGAACTCCGGCGGTGCCGGGACGATGGGCTACGCGGTCCCCGCCGCGATGGGCGCCAAGGCAGGCATGCCGGACCGCACGGTCTGGGCGGTCGACGGCGACGGCTGCTTCCAGATGACCAACCAGGAGCTCACCACCTGCGCCCTGAACAACATCCCGATCAAGGTCGCCATCATCAACAACGGCGCCCTGGGAATGGTCCGCCAGTGGCAGACCCTCTTCTACAACCAGCGCTACTCCAACACCGTCCTGCACTCCGGCCCGGACGACGTCCAGGCGAACAAGGGCACCCGCGTCCCCGACTTCGTCAAGCTCTCCGAGGCCATGGGCTGTGTCGCCCTGCGCTGTGAGGACCCGGCCGACCTGGACAAGGTCATCGCCGAGGCCAACGCCATCAACGACCGCCCGGTCGTGATCGACTTCATCGTCCACGAGGACGCCCAGGTCTGGCCGATGGTCGCCGCCGGCACCTCGAACGACGAGGTCATGGCCGCGCGGGGCGTCCGCCCCGACTTCGGCGACGGCGAAGACGACTGAGCGAGCAGAGCGAAAAGGAAGAGACCCAGACATGTCCACCAAGCACACGCTCTCCGTTCTCGTGGAGAACACGCCCGGCATCCTCGCCCGGATCGCCGCCCTGTTCTCGCGCCGCGGCTTCAACATCGACTCCCTCGCCGTCGGCATCACCGAGCACCCCGACATCTCCCGCATCACCATCGTGGTCAATGTCGAGGACCTGCCCCTGGAGCAGGTGACCAAGCAGCTCAACAAGCTGGTCAACGTCCTGAAGATCGTCGAACTCGAGCCCAGCGCTGCGATCCAGCGCGAGCTCGTCCTGGTGAAGGTCCGCGCCGACAACGAGACCCGCTCCCAGATCGTCGAGATCGTGCAGCTGTTCCGCGCCAAGACCGTGGACGTCTCGCCCGAGGCGGTCACCATCGAGGCCACCGGTTCGAGTGACAAGCTCGACGCCATGCTCAAGATGCTGGAGCAGTTCGGCGTCAAGGAGCTCGTGCAGTCCGGCACGATCGCCATAGGGCGTGGTTCCCGGTCCATCACGGACCGGTCCCTGCGGGCCCTCGACCGCAGCGCCTGAGAGTCATCGGAGGTGGACCGCCGGGCCCCACCGGCGGTCCGACTGACGAGACCCGAAAACCTTCCTCCCGCTCCCCGCCGTACGGTGGGACGCAACACCAGCACCTCAAGGAGATTTCCAGTGGCCGAGCTGTTCTACGACGCCGATGCCGACCTGTCCATCATCCAGGGCCGCAAGGTCGCGGTGATCGGCTACGGCAGCCAGGGACACGCCCACGCGCTGTCGCTCCGTGACTCCGGTGTCGACGTCCGCGTCGGCCTCCAGGAGGGCTCGAAGTCGAAGGCCAAGGCCGAGGAGCAGGGCCTGCGCGTCGTGTCCGTCGCCGAGGCCGCGGCCGAGGCCGACCTCATCATGATCCTGACCCCGGACCCGATCCAGGCCAAGGTCTACGAGGAGTCCATCAAGGACAACCTGAAGGCGGGCGACGCGCTCTTCTTCGGTCACGGCCTCAACGTCCGCTACGGGTTCATCGAGGTCCCCGAGGGCGTCGACGTCGCCCTGGTCGCCCCCAAGGGCCCGGGCCACCTGGTCCGTCGTCAGTACGAGGAGGGCCGCGGCGTCCCGTGCATCGCCGCCGTCGAGCAGGACGCGACCGGCAACGCCTTCGCGCTGGCGCTCTCGTACGCCAAGGGCATCGGCGGCACCCGTGCGGGCGTCATCAAGACGACCTTCAAGGAGGAGACCGAGACCGACCTGTTCGGTGAGCAGGCCGTCCTCTGCGGTGGTACCGCGGCGCTGGTCAAGGCGGGCTTCGAGACCCTGACCGAGGCCGGTTACCAGCCGGAGATCGCGTACTTCGAGTGCCTCCACGAGCTGAAGCTCATCGTCGACCTCATGTACGAGGGCGGCCTGGAGAAGATGCGCTGGTCGGTCTCCGAGACCGCCGAGTGGGGCGACTACGTCACCGGCCCGCGGATCATCACCGACGCCACCAAGGCCGAGATGAAGAAGGTCCTCGCGGAGATCCAGGACGGCACCTTCGCCAAGGAGTGGATGGCCGAGTACCACGGCGGTCTGAAGAAGTACAACGAGTACAAGACCCAGGACGAGAACCACCTCCTGGAGACCACCGGCAAGGAGCTGCGGAAGCTCATGAGCTGGGTGAACGACGAGGAGGCGTAAGCCTTCGCGGCGGTCCTCCCCGTGCCCCGGGGCGCAGGGGGGAGGGGGCCGGACACTGTGTCCGGCCCCTCGCCGCATCGTTGGACACCCCGTCCAACCACGGACGGGTGATCCTTCCAACGAGGCGCATGAAGTGCGCCGACTCAGCACTACACTGCTCAACAACATACGCGTCAGGCCCACAGCGTCGTGCGCTTTCACGCGGCAAGCCCCCTCCACCGCCTGCGGCCGTCGGGACGGCCGTCCGCACTGGACCTGTGAGGACTCACGTGAGCTCGAAACCTGTCGTACTCATCGCTGAAGAGCTGTCGCCCGCCACCGTCGACGCGCTGGGCCCGGACTTCGAGATCCGGCACTGCAACGGCGCCGACCGCGCCGAGCTGATCCCCGCCATCGCCGATGTGGACGCGATCCTGGTCCGTTCCGCGACCAAGGTCGACGCGGAGGCCCTCGCCGCCGCGAACAAGCTCCGGGTCGTCGCCCGTGCCGGTGTCGGTCTGGACAACGTCGACGTCTCCGCCGCCACCAAGGCCGGCGTCATGGTCGTGAACGCCCCGACCTCGAACATCGTCACCGCCGCCGAGCTCGCGTGCGGTCTGCTCGTCGCCACCGCGCGCAACATCCCGCAGGCCAACACCGCGCTGAAGAACGGCGAGTGGAAGCGCAACAAGTACACCGGCGTCGAGCTGAGCGAGAAGACCCTCGGCGTCGTCGGTCTCGGCCGCATCGGCGTCCTGGTCGCCCAGCGCATGTCGGCCTTCGGCATGAAGATCGTCGCGTACGACCCCTACGTGCAGCCGGCCCGCGCCGCCCAGATGGGGGTGAAGCTGCTGGCCCTGGACGAGCTCCTGGAGGTCGCCGACTTCATCACCGTCCACCTCCCGAAGACCCCGGAGACCATCGGTCTCATCGGTGACGAGGCGCTGCACAAGGTCAAGCCCTCCGTCCGGATCGTCAACGCCGCGCGCGGCGGGATCGTGGACGAGGCGGCGCTCTACACCGCCCTCAAGGAGGGCCGGGTCGCCGGCGCGGGCCTCGACGTGTACGCGAAGGAGCCCTGCACGGACTCCCCGCTCTTCGAGCTCGACCAGGTCGTCTGCACCCCGCACCTCGGCGCGTCCACGGACGAGGCCCAGGAGAAGGCCGGCATCGCGGTCGCCCGCTCGGTGCGCCTGGCGCTCGCCGGCGAGCTCGTGCCGGACGCGGTCAACGTCCAGGGCGGCGTCATCGCCGAGGACGTGAAGCCGGGTCTGCCGCTCGCCGAGAAGCTCGGCCGGATCTTCACCGCGCTCGCGGGCGAGGTCGCCGCGCGTCTCGACGTCGAGGTGTACGGCGAGATCACCCAGCACGACGTGAAGGTGCTCGAACTCTCCGCGCTCAAGGGCGTGTTCGAGGACGTGGTCGACGAGACCGTGTCGTACGTCAACGCCCCGCTGTTCGCGCAGGAGCGCGGTGTCGAGGTGCGGCTGACGACGAGCTCCGAGTCGCCCGACCACCGCAACGTGGTCACCGTCCGCGGCACGCTGTCGAGCGGCGAGGAGGTGTCGGTCTCCGGCACCCTGGCCGGCCCCAAGCACCTCCAGAAGATCGTCGCGGTCGGCGACTACGACGTGGACCTGGCGCTCGCCGACCACATGGTCGTGCTGCGCTACGAGGACCGTCCGGGCGTCGTCGGCACGGTCGGCCGGATCCTCGGCGAGGCCGGTCTGAACATCGCGGGCATGCAGGTCTCCCGCGCGGAGGAGGGCGGCGAGGCGCTCGTCGTGCTCACCGTGGACGACACGCTGCCGGCCCCGGTGCTCGCGGAGATCGCGCAGGAGATCGGCGCCACCTCGGCCCGTTCCGTCAACCTGATCTGACGCACGGCTCGTTCCCGTACCCGGCCGATAGACGATCGTCTTACACGATTGTCTAGTGGCCGGGTACAGTGCTGTCATGGGACACAAGGAAGACCTGCTCGAAGGCGCCAAGCGCTGCCTCCTGGAGAAGGGGTACGGGAGGACCACGGCGCGCGACATCGTCGCCGCGTCCGGCACCAACCTCGCCTCCATCGGCTACCACTACGGCTCCAAGGACGCCCTGCTCCAGCAGGCCTTCCTCGCCCTCACCGAGGAGTGGGGGGAGCAGGTCACCGTCCCCGGCGGACCCGGGGGACCCGAGGGCGCCGCACCCCCGCCGGCCGAACCGTACGAGCGCTTCCGCGCGATGTGGGCGCAGCTCATCGGCGCGGCCGAGGCCAGCCGCCCCGTCTGGAAGCTCCAGACCGAGGTCGTCACCCGGCTCGACGACGACGAGAGGCTGCGCCAGGCGATCAAGGAGCCGCAGCGGGAGGGCCGCCTCGGCATCGCCGAGGGCATGCTCGGCATCGACCCGACGGCGGACCCCGAGAAGGCCCGGGTGGCCGGACTGCTGCTCCAGGCCATGGCCACCGGCGTGATGATCCAGTGGATGGTGGACCCGGACACCGCGCCGAGCGCGGACGACCTCACCGCAGGTCTCAGGGTCCTGATGGGGGAGGACAGCTGAGGACCACCTTCGCGCGGGCGTGCTCCTCCTCGACGTACCGCAGGGCCCGCGGCGCCTCGTCCAGCGGATAGGTCCGCTCGACGACCGGGGTGATGCCGCCGTTCTCGGCGAGCTCCCGCAGCGCCGCCAGGTTCTCCCGGCGCGGCTCCGCCGTGAGGACGCGGATCCGGCCGCCGGAGAACCGGGAGAACAGCCGCCCCTTGACGATCAGCCCCATCGGCCCGAAGGCGCTGCCCCCCTCGAAGACGCCCCCGCCGGACAGGACGAGCACGCCGGTGGGGGAGAGGACCCGCCGGAGCTCCGCCAGCGACCGGTTGCCCACCAGGTCGAACACCAGGTCGTAGCGGTCCTGGCCGGCGGTGAAGTCCTGCCGGGTGTAGTCGACGACCCGGTCCGCGCCGAGTCCGAGGACCAGCGTCGCGTTCCGGGCGCTGCACACCCCCGTGACCTCGGCGCCGAACGCCTTCGCGAGCTGCACGGCGAAGGTTCCGACGCCTCCCGATGCCCCGTTGACCAGGACCTTCCCGCCCGGTCGCACGTCGCCGAGGTCCCGCAGTCCCATCAGGGCGGTGTTGCCGGCCAGCGGTATCGCGGCCGCCTGCTCGAAGGTCAGGCCGGCGGGCTTGTGCTCCGTCGCCGTCTCGGGGGCGCACACGTACTCGGCGAAGGCCCCGGGGGCCTCTCCGAAGACCTCGTCCCCTGGGCGGAGCCCGGTCACCCCGGCGCCCACCGCCTCGACCGTGCCCGCGAAGTCGCGGCCCCGGATCCGCTCCTTCGGTCTTCGCGGACCGAGGACCAGCCTGGCCACGTAGGGGTCGCCGCGCATCAGGTGCCAGTCCGCCGCGTTGACGGCGGCGGCGCGGACGCGGACGAGCACCTCCCGCTCGCCCGGCACCGGCCTCTCCACCTCCGCGAACTCCAGCACGTCCGCCGATCCGTACCGGTCCTGCATCCAGGCCTTCATGACGCCCCCTCGGTCGAAACCCCTCGCTCCTACGACGGTAGGACGCCCGGCGGCGCGACGGTATCGGGGACGACCCCGACCCGCCCCTGAGAGGCCGTCAACCCGGAGGCCTACAGCTTGGCCGACTTCAGGGACATGTGGAGCAGCAGGCGGTCCTCGCCGTCGTCGAGGTCCAGGCCGGTGAGCTGCTCGACCCGGGACAGCCGGTAGTAGAGGGTCTGCCGGTGGATGCCCAGGGCCGCCGCCGTGCGGCCCGCCTGGCCGGCGTTGTCGAGGAACACCTCGGCGGTGCGGGCCAGTTCGGCATGGGCGGGGGCGAGCAGCGGCGCGACGACCGGGTCGACCTCGGGGTGGTAGAGCGCCGCCAGCAGTCGGTACGGGCCGATCCCGGCCCACTCGGCGACGGGGCCGAGCGACGGCTGCGCCGTGGCGGCGCGGGCCGCGGTGTTGGCCTCGCGCCAGGCCGCCGGGAGCTCGGTGAGGCCCCGGCGGGGGGTCGCGATGCCGGCGGGCGCCGCGGCGCGCAGCCGGTCGGCGGCGGTGCGGGCGGGGGCGAGGTCCTCGGCCGTGCGCAGCCGTACGAGGACGGCGAGGGACTCGCTCTCCGGCAGCGTGGCGACCGCCGCCGTGCCGGGAACGGACCGGATCGAGGGGACCTCGCCCTGCCAGGGGGTCACGCAGACGAGGGTGTGCAGGCCGTCCGCGCTGGGGCCGAGGGCCGCGCGGAGTGCGGCGACGGCCATGTCGCTCTGCCAGCCGCGCCCGGCGGTCAGCACCGCGAGGAACTCGCGGGAGAGGTCGGCGCCCGCGCGCTCCTCGTCGGCGAGGAGGTCGCCGATCCGGGCGGCGACGTCCATCGCGGCGGTCAGCCGTTCGGGTGAGGGGCCCGGCTCGGCGTCGAGCAGCCAGACGTATCCGAGGACGACGCCCCGGTGGCGTACCGGAAGGCAGATCCGGTCCCGGAACACCCCCGCCTCCGGGGCGGCCGGGATGCGGACGGGGCCGGTGGCACGGGTGATGCCGAAGCCCTCGAACCAGGCGCGGACCGCGGGCGTGGACTTCCGGGTCAGGATCGACCGGGTCCGGACGGGGTCCATCTCGGTGTCGTCGTCGCTGTCGTGCGCCCCGAAGGCGATCAGCCCGAAATCGCGGTTCTCCAGGGTCGCCGGGGCGCCGAGGAGCGCGGAGATCTCGTCGACCAGTTCTTGGTAATCGCCCTTCACCACGCCATTCTCGCACCCCTTCAGACACGTGTATGAGATGCGGCGCACGGATGCGTGACAGCTGTCGATGGCAGAGGATCGGAGCGATCCATAGGTTTCACGGTGGTTCTTCGTGCTGTTCCCGGTTCGTTCCCTTGATCCTGGTACGGCCCCGTTCTCCTCAGCCCCTTCGGAGGTGCCCCGTGCTGGGTCCCGTGATCCTCGCCGCGTCGCGCAGCGACAAGATGCGCCGTCTCGTGTCGGCCGCCCCCGGGACCAAGCAGGTCGTCGCCCGCTTCATCGCCGGTGAGACGGTCGACGACGTCGTCCCGATCGTGTCCGAGCTGAGCGCCCGCGGCCTGGAGGTCACCCTCGACGTCGTCGGTGAGGACATCACCACCGTCGAGCAGTCGTACGCCGCCCGGGACGCCTACCTGGAGCTCATCGGCCGCCTCAAGGAGCTGGGCCTCGGCGCCCGCGCCGAGATGTCCGTCAAGCTGTCGATGTTCGGCCAGTCCCTGGAGAACGGCCACGAGCTGGCCCTCGCGAACGTCCGCCCGGTCGTCGAGGCCGCCGCGGAGATCGGCACCACCGTCACCCTGGACGCCGAGGACCACACCACCCTCGACTCGATGTTCGCCATCCACGAGGAGCTGCGGAAGTCCTTCCCGCAGACCGGCTGCGTCATCCAGGCGTACCTCTTCCGCACCGAGGACGACGCCCGCCGCCTGGCCGCCGACGGCTCCCGCGTCCGCATCGTGAAGGGCGCCTACAAGGAGCCCGCCTCGGTCGCCATCCAGGACAAGCCCGAGATCGACAAGGCGTACGTCCGGATCATGAAGATCCTGATGGACGGCGAGGGCTACCCGATGATCGGCTCGCACGACCCGCGCCTGATCTCCATCGGCCAGGAGCTCGCCCGCCGCGCAGGGCGCAAGCTGGACGAGTACGAGTTCCAGATGCTGTACGGCATCCGCGGCGAGGAGCAGAACCGTCTCGCCGCCGAGGGGCACCGCATGCGCGTCTACACGGCGTACGGCACCGACTGGTACGGCTACTTCATGCGCCGCCTCGCGGAGAAGCCGGCCAACCTGCTCTTCTTCGTCCGCTCCATCCTCACCAAGGGCTGAGCCCACCTCTCACAAGGAGTATCGAGACTCATGGACGCTGTCACCCAGGTCCCCGCTCCGGTCAACGAGCCGGTGCACAGCTACGCCCCCGGTTCCCCCGAGCGCTCCCGTCTGGAGACCAAGCTCAAGGAGCTGGCCGAGAACCCGCGCGAGCTGCCGATGACCATCGGCGGCGTGAAGCGCCTCGGCGGCGGCGAGGAGTTCAAGGTCGTCCAGCCGCACAACCACCAGGCCGTCATCGGCACCTTCCGCGGCGCCACCGAGCAGGACGCCCAGGACGCGATCGACGCGGCCCTGGCCGCGGCCCCGGCCTGGCGCGCGATGTCCTTCGACGACCGCGCCGCGATCATCCTGCGCGCCGCCGAGCTGCTCGCCGGCCCGTGGCGCGAGACGCTGGCCGCGTCCACCATGCTCGGCCAGTCCAAGACCGCCCAGCAGGCCGAGATCGACACCCCGTGCGAGCTCGTCGACTTCTGGCGCTTCAACGTGGCGTACGCCCGCCAGATCCTGGCCGAGCAGCCGCCGGCCAACTCCCCGGGTGTGTGGAACCGTCTGGACCACCGCCCGCTGGAGGGCTTCGTCTACG
This sequence comes from Streptomyces sp. NPDC043176, assembly GCF_056436715.1. Lineage (NCBI taxonomy): Bacteria > Bacillati > Actinomycetota > Actinomycetes > Kitasatosporales > Streptomycetaceae > Streptomyces > Streptomyces sp. NPDC043176. Next base: position 149,800 of record NZ_JBWKCA010000014.1, on the reverse strand, counting down.
CGATCACGCCGTTCAACTTCACGGCCATCGCGGGCAACCTGCCCACCGCTCCCGCCCTCATGGGCAACGTGGTGGTCTGGAAGCCGTCCCCGACGCAGACGCACTCCGCCGTGCTCCTCATGGAGCTCCTGGAGGAGGCCGGCCTGCCCAAGGGCGTCATCAACCTGGTGACCGGTGACGGCATCGCCGTCTCCGAGGTGGCCCTGAACCACCGCGACCTGGCCGGCATCCACTTCACCGGCTCGACCCGGACCTTCCAGCACCTGTGGAAGACGGTCGGCAACAACATCGAGAAGTACCGCTCGTACCCGCGGATCGTCGGCGAGACCGGCGGCAAGGACTTCGTCGTCGCCCACCCCAGCGCCGACCGCGCGATCCTGAAGACCGCGCTGACCCGCGGCTCCTTCGAGTTCCAGGGCCAGAAGTGCTCCGCGTCCTCGCGTGCGTACGTCCCGGCGTCCATCTGGAACGACGGCTTCAAGGAGGAGTTCGCGGCCGAGGTCGACGGCATCACCATGGGTGACGTCACCGACCTGTCGAACTTCATCGGCGCCGTGATCGACGAGCGTTCGTTCGCCAAGAACAAGGCCGCGATCGACCGCGCCGCGGCCGACCCGAGCTGCACGATCATCGCCGGCGGCACCTACGACGACTCGGTGGGCTACTTCGTCCGCCCGACCGTCATCGCGTGCACCGACCCGGAGAACGAGGTCTTCAAGGCCGAGTACTTCGGCCCGATCCTGGCCGTCCTGGTCTACGAGGACGACAAGTACGACGAGATGCTGACCCAGATGGAGTCGGTCTCGGACTACGCCCTCACCGGCTCGGTCATCTCCGGCGACCGCGCGGCCGCCGCGTACACGATGGAGAAGCTCCGCTTCGCCGCGGGCAACTTCTACATCAACGACAAGTCGACCGGCGCCGTCGTCGGCCAGCAGCCCTTCGGCGGCGGCCGTGCCTCCGGTACCAACGACAAGGCCGGCGCCCCGCAGAACCTGATGCGCTGGACGCTGACCCGCGCCATCAAGGAGACGCTGGTCCCGCCGACCGAGTACGGCTACCCGCACATGGGCTGACGCCCGCCCGCCTCGTAGAGGCCCCCTGACACCGCCCCCCTCCTCGGTCCCCCAACTTGAGGACGGGGGCGGTTCTCATGCCCCGGCGCGGGTCCCCGGCCCGTCCCCGGTTCAGAGCCCGACACGGCGCTTCAGGAAGTCGGCGATCAGGTCCGCGATCGCCGGGGCGTGGGTCTCCAGGGCGAAGTGGCCCGTGGGGAGCAGGTGGATCTCGGCGTCCGGGAGGTCGCGGCGGAAGGCCTCGGCGCCGGCGGGGACGAAGACCTGGTCGCCTTCGCCCCAGACGGCGAGGAGGGGGACGCGGCTCGTGCGGAAGTACTCCTGGAAGGCCGGGTAGAGGGCGAAGTTGGCGCCGTAGTCGGCGATGAGGCCGAGCTGGATCTCGTCCTGGCCGTCGCGGGCCATCAGCGCGGCGTCGTGGTGCCAGGCGTCGGGGCTCAGGCGGTCGCGGTATCCGGCGGGGACACCGGTCTCGTACTGCCACCTGATGCCGTCGAGGGAGCGGATGGCGCGGACCGGCTCCTCGGTCTCGGGGGTGCGGTTCTCGATGAGGGCGAGGACGGGGGCCCAGGCCTCGGCGCCGAGGCCCTCCTCGTAGGCGTTGCCGTTCTGGGTGACGATCGCGGTGATCCGCTCGGGGTGGGCGAGCGCGAGCCGGAGGCCGATCGGGGCGCCGTAGTCCTGGATGTAGAGGGCGAACCGGTCGAGGCCGACGGCCTCGGTGAACTCGGCGGTCAGCGCGGCCAGCTCGGCGAAGGTGTAGTCGAACTCGGCGGCCGAGGGGGCGGCGCTGCGGCCGAAGCCCAGGTGGTCGGGGGCGATCAGCCGGTAGGTGTCGGCGAGCAGCGGGATCAGGTCGCGGAACATGTGCGAGCTGGTCGGGAAGCCGTGCAGCAGGAGGAGTACGGGGGCGTCGACCGGTCCGGCCTCGCGGTAGGCGATCTCGTGTCCCCGGACGGTGACGGTGCGGTGGTGGGTCGGCAGCACGGACATCGTTCTAACCCCTTATATGCGTGTCACTGGTTAAGGCACGACTCAACCAGGCCATGATTAACCTGTCAATGCGTTTTGAGGGGTTAGGCTACGCCGGTCGTGGGAGGGTGGGCCCATGAGGCCCATGACGGTGAGGACCGCGCCCACCCATGAACTCGGGGCCGCCCGGCTCCGCGCCGTACGCGAGCTGCTCGACACCGCCTTCGAGGGCGACTTCTCCGACGACGACTGGGACCACACCCTCGGCGGCGTCCACGCCTGGACCGAGGACGAGCGGGGCGTCGCCGCCCACGGGGCCGTCGTGCTGCGGCGCGTGCTGCACCGTGGCCGCTCGCACCGCGTCGGATACGTCGAAGGGGTCGCCGTACGGGGCGACCTCAGGCGGCGGGGGCTCGGCGGGGCGGTCATGGCCGAGCTGGAGCGGGTGATCGACGGCGCGTACGCCCTCGGGGCACTCAGCGCGTCGGAGGACGGGGTCGCGCTCTACCGGGGGCGCGGCTGGACGCTCTGGGAGGGCGGGCTCGAAGCGCTCGGCCCCGCGGGGATCGTCCGCCTCGCCGCGGACGAGGGATCCGTCTACCTGTGGCCGGCGTCCGGCCGGGCCCTGCCGGACCCGGCCGGCCCCCTGGTCTTCGACTGGCGCGACGGCGACCTGGTGTGACGGCGACCTGGCGCGACGGCGATCCGGTGTGACGACGATCCGGTGTGGCGGCCATGGGCGAGGGCGGCCCTCGGTGGTGACGGCGATCGAAGGTGAGCCGCCGGCGGCGACCGCGGCCAGCCGCGGCGGCGGCCGATTGTGACCGCGGCCGGTCGTAACCGCGACCGACTGTGACCGCCGCCGGCCGTGACCGCGGCCTATTGTGACCGCGACCGGCCGTGGCGGCGGCCGGGTGGGGCCGGAGTGCCGCGCGGGCTCACTTCCCGCGGGCCGCCTCGACGCGGCCGCGGTCCGTCTCCAGCTTGGCGGTGAGCGCGGCCGTGACGGCGCTGCCCAGGGCGATGAAGACCACCGCGTAGCCCGGCAGGCCGAGGGCGAAGTAGGCGAGGGCGACCACCACGAACCAGGTGCCGAGCAGCGCCTTGCCGCGGCGGCTCAGGAACAGCCACTTGCCGGGGGTCGCCGGGACGGAGGGGCGCGCCCCGGCCGGGCCGTCGGTCGCGGCCTTCGGGCGCTTGAAGTAGCCGTACACCAGCCACTCGCCGCACAGCTCCCAGCCCTCCGGCTCCAGCTCGTCCAGGACCCGGGCGCGCCGCCCGCCCTTGACCACCTCGCGGCGGTACTCCCAGGCGAGCGCGACGTCGGGGGCCCGGCGGCAGACGAACCGGCCGAGGGCGTCCAGCGACTCGACCTCCCACCCCTGGTCGCCGTGGACGGCCAGCATCCGGCGGTCGTTGAAGAGGTCGGCGGTCCACGTCCAGTGCTCCGCCGCGTCGTCCGGCTCCCCGGGGGCCGGGGCCAGTCCGCCGAGGCCCTCCGCGAACCGGGCGGCGGGCCCGAACTCCTCCTCCGGCGAGGTCCCGGTCTCCGCGAGGTGCCCGCGGAGTTCGTCGGTCGTCCGGCCGATCTGCTCCTCGGGCACGCCCGCGGCGCGCAGCGCCTCCGTCAGCTCGGCGAAGTAGGCGTCGGTGGTCATGGTGCGGTTCCCCCTGCGTGCAGTCTCGTCTCTACGGCCCGGTGGAACTCCGTCCAGGCCGCGCCCTCGTCCGTGAGCCGGGTGCGGCCCGCGTCGGTGAGGCGGTAGTAGCGGCGCCCGGGCCCGCGCTCGGCGGCGCGGAACTCGGCCTCGACCAGGCCGGCCTGCTCCAGGCGGTTCAGTACGGGATAGAGCGTCCCGCCCTTGATCTCGCCGAGTCCCGCCCCGGCGAGCGCCTTGGCGATCTCGTACCCGTAACTCTCACCGTCGGTCAGGCAGGAGAGGACGAGCAGGTCGAGGACTCCCTTGAGCCAGCTGGATCTGCGGTCTGCGGCCATGGGCCCATCTGATCACTACCTAGGTAGGAATGCAATCTAGATAGGTGTGGGGATCCAGGCGGTGGCCGGCATCCCGTGGGGGTTCTCGCCGCGCAGCTCCCCGGGAACGCGTCCACGATGCGCTCGAAGTCCTTCGCCCGAGCAGGCGAAATCCCTCGCCGTGCGGGGGTCGATCCGCGTGCTGTGGAGCGGTGCGGCCTGATCGCCGTCTCAGATAGTAGGAAGTCCGAGTAATTGTGGAGACAGATGCGGCGGCCTGCCCTAGCTTTGTAGAAGCCGAACGTCTCGCTACATCAGCGAATGGCGGTCGAGAGCGCGACGCCCCTGTGCAGGTAACCCCTGCGGCGGCGCTCCCCGCCCCTTCCGGCACCTTCGATCATCACTGATCTCCGCACATCCGGATCACCACTGATCTCAAGGAGTCGATCCCCCATGGCCGTTCAGACCGCCCCCCGCGTCCGCCACTCCGCCAACCGCCCCAGCGACGAGGCCCGCCAGAACGCGGCCGCCGCGCTCCAGCGCGCCCTCGACCGCCGCGACAACGGCGGCTCCACCGGTCACTGAAGCGCCCCGGCGCGCCCTCGTCCGGCTGTCCGTTCGTCCACATGGCGGACGGAACGTGTCAGACGATGGGACGAAGAGTAGGGTGCCGACATGTCTCACAGCATCAATCTCGCAGTCATCCCCGGCGACGGCATCGGCCAGGAGGTCGTGGCCCAGGGCCTCAAGATCCTCTCGGCCGTCCTTCCCCAGGACGTGAAGCTGGAGACCGAGGAGTACGACTTCGGCGCCAAGCGCTACCACGCCACCGGTGAGACCCTCACCGACGCCGACCTCGCCTCCCTCAAGAAGCACGACGCCATCCTGCTCGGCGCCATCGGCGACCCGTCGGTGCCGTCCGGCGTCCTGGAGCGCGGCTTCCTCCTGAAGCTCCGCTTCGCCTTCGACCACCACGTGAACCTGCGTCCGTCGAAGCTGCTCCCCGGCGTGGCCACCCCGCTCGCCGGTCAGCCCGCGATCGACTTCGTCGTGGTCCGCGAGGGCACCGAGGGTCCGTACACGGGCAACGGCGGCACCATCCGCAAGGGCACCCCGCACGAGGTCGCCACCGAGGTCTCGGTCAACACCGCCTTCGGTGTCGAGCGCGTGGTCCGCGACGCCTTCACCCGCGCCCAGGGCCGTCCGCGCAAGAAACTGACGCTGGTCCACAAGAACAACGTGCTGACCTTCGCCGGTCACCTCTGGACCGACATCTTCCGGAAGGTCGCGGCCGAGTTCCCCGAGGTCACCACCGACTACCTGCACGTCGACGCCGCGACGATCTTCCTCGTCACCGACCCGGCCCGCTTCGACGTGATCGTCACCGACAACCTCTTCGGCGACATCATCACCGACCTCGCCGCGGCCGTCTCCGGCGGCATCGGCGTCGCCGCCTCGGGCAACATCAACCCGAGCGGCGAGTTCCCGTCCATGTTCGAGCCGGTCCACGGCTCCGCGCCGGACATCGCGGGCCAGGGCAAGGCCGATCCCACGGCCACCGTCCTCTCCGTCGCCCTCCTGCTCCGCCACCTCGGTTACGAGTCCGAGGCCGCCCGGGTCGAGGAGGCCGTCGCGGCCGACCTCACCGAGCGGGGCGACGCCGTCCGCACGACGGACGAGATCGGCGACGCGCTCGCCGCCCGAGTAGCGAGCTGACCCGGGCCGACTGACTGACTGACGACAGCAGCCGCCGGGTCGCATCTGCGCCCGGCGGCTGTACCTGTGCGGCCGCAGGGTGCCACCATCGAACCCTGGACCGTGTTCACCCGTTTCGTGCACCGGTCCCCACGGGCGATAATCGAACGTGGGGCCGCGGCATGCGGGCATGCTCGGACGTCCGCGTACGCCGGACGTCAGCCGCAGACTGAGGTGTGAGCGCGGTCCGACCCACACAACCGGTGAAGGACACGCACTCATGACGACGCCCACCATCGAGCTCAAGCCCTCCTCCAGCCCGCTGTCCGAGGCGGAGCGCGAGGCGATCCTGGCCAACCCGGGATTCGGCCGCCACTTCACCGACCACATGGTCACCATCCGGTGGACCGAGGGCCGCGGCTGGCACGACGGTCAGCTCGTGCCGTACGGCCCGCTGCACCTGGACCCGGCCACGAACGTCCTGCACTACGCGCAGGAGATCTTCGAGGGCCTGAAGGCCTACCGCCGCCCCGACGGCTCCGTCGCCAGCTTCCGCCCCGACGCCAACGCCCGCCGCTTCCAGGCCTCGGCCCGCCGCCTGGCCATGCCGGAGCTGCCCGTCGAGACCTTCGTCGAGGCCTGTGACCTCCTTGTCCGGCAGGACAAGGCGTGGGTCCCGGCGCACGGTGGCGAGGCCTCGCTCTACCTGCGTCCGTTCATGATCGCGACCGAGATCGGCCTGGGCGTCCGCCCGGCCAACGAGTACCTCTTCGTGGTCATCGCCTCCCCGGCCGGCCCGTACTTCCCCGGCGGCGTGAAGCCCGTCTCCATCTGGCTCTCCGAGAACCGCGTCCGCGCCGTCCCCGGCGGCGTGGGCGACGCCAAGACCGGCGGCAACTACGCGGCCTCCCTGCTCGCGCAGGCCGAGGCGGCGGAGAAGGGATGCGACCAGGTCGCGTACCTCGACGCCGTGGAGCACAAGTGGGTCGAGGAGCTCGGCGGCATGAACCTGTACTTCGTGTACGGGAACAAGCTGGTCACGCCCACCCTCACCGGTTCGCTGCTGGCCGGCATCACCCGTGACTCGCTGCTCAGGCTGGCGGCGGACCTCGGCCTGGAGCCGGAGGAGGGCCGCGTCTCCATCGACCAGTGGCAGGCCGACAGCGCGAACGGCACCCTGACCGAGGTCTTCGCCTGCGGCACCGCCGCCGTGATCACCCCGGTCGGCACGGTCAAGTCCGAGCGGGGCGAGTGGCAGCAGTCGGGCGGCGAGCCCGGCGAGGTCACGATGAAGCTGCGCGAGGCGCTGCTCGCCATCCAGACCGGCAAGGCCGAGGACGTCCACGGCTGGATGCACGAGCTGGGCTAGTCGCTACTCCGAAGCAGCCAGGGCTCCCGGGGCCGTCACGGTCCCGGGAGCCCTGTTCGGCGTCAGGACGGCGTACAGCGCGCCGCCCACGATGCCCGAGAGCACGAAGCTGCAGTCGATCCCGCCCGTCAGGGCGAGCAGCGGTCCCTCGTAGAGGGGCGTCGACACCCCGGCCAGGCCGACCACCGCGCCGATCGCCCAGGAGGCGGTGGCACGCGGGTGCCAGCCCGCCGAGAACCAGTAGATCCCGCCGCGCGAGCGGTTGTTGAAGACCTGGAGCGCCTCGGGGTCGTACGTCCCGCCGCACCGCGCGTGCCCGATCAGGGTGATCACCGCCCACGGGGTGCCGATCGCCGTGAGGAGCAGGACGAAGGAGGTCATCGCGGTCTGCGCGTCCGAGGCGAAGTGGCCGAGGAAGACGAAGGCCGTCGCGACCGCGGCGACCACGAGGGTGGCGTGCGCGCGGGTGGCCCGCGGCAGGATCGCGTCCAGGTCGAGCCCCATCGAGTAGAGCATCAGGCCGGCGTTGCCGACGGAGCCGGCGGCGGCGGCGATCAGCAGCGGTACCAGGTACCAGGCGGGCGACGCGGCGACGAGCGGGCCCGCGTAGTCGAGCCCGCCGCGGGACGCGAGAGCGGTGAACGTGCCGAAGAGCTGGGGGACCAGCAGGCCGACGAGCAGGCCCAGACAGGTGGCGCGCAGCACCTTGCGCGGGCTGTGGCGCTCGGGGGAGACGTAACGGGTGTAGTCGCCGAGCAGGGTGATGAACGCGACCGGGCCGCTGAGGCCCGCCGCGACCGCGGAGAGCAGCCAGGTCGGCCAGAACGAGTCGAGCAGGTACGGGGTGTCCGGCACCGCCGCGGTCGTGAAGTCCCCGGCGTAGGCGGCCAGTCCGACGGCGAGGAGCACCGTCATGCCGACCGCGAGGGCCTTGCTCAGCCGCAGCAGCAGCCGGTAGCCGTACACCGCGCCGACCACGGTGCAGGCGGCGAGCAGCGCGTAGACGGTGGCGTGCGCCGCGCCGCCGGTCGGCAGGCCGACCAGCCGGGCGAGGGTCCCGACCATGACGTCGCCGCCGATCCACAGCGTCAGGGCGGTGTAGCCGAGGGAGAGCAGCAGTCCGACCACGGAGCCCACGAGCCGGCCGCGGACGCCGAAGAAGGCGCCGGACGAGGTGGAGAGGTTGGTCGCGGTACGGAGGGACACGAGCGCCAGCGGGGCGGTGACGGCGACGCCGACGACGGTGCCGGTGACGACGGAGGTCACCGAGCCCCAGAAGCCGAGGCCGAAGGAGACCGGCAGCCAGCCGAAGACGATCACCCCCAGGCAGAGGTTGGATCCGAGCAGGATCGAGACGAGGTCGCGGGCGCCGCTGGTGCGCTCGGCCTCGGGGATGGTGTCGACTCCGCGCTGTTCTATCGGCATGAGGACTCCCTGCGGGGGCGGACGGGGAAGTTTTAGAGTGCTGCTCAATGTGAACCACGCGTTGCGGCCACGTCAATCCTTGGAACCACGGCGTTTTACATTTAGAGTGTCGCTCAAACAGGAGGTGTACGGACGTGCGACTGACCCCCACGGAACGCGACCGGCTGCTGCTCTTCGGCGCCGCCGAGCTGGCCCGGGCCCGCCGGGCCCGGGGCCTGCGGCTCAATGTGCCCGAGGCGACCGCGCTCATCGCGGACACGGTCTGCGAGGCGGCCCGCGACGGCAAGCGACTCGCCGAGGCGATCGAGGCGGCCCGGTCCGTCCTCGGCCCCGACGACGTCCTCCCCGGCGTCGCCGACGTGGTCACCGAGGTCCACGTCGAGGCCGTCTTCGACGACGGCTCCCGCCTCGCGGTCGTCTCCGCCCCGATCGGCGGAGGCTCGCTCGGCGCCGGCGCGCCCGGCGCGCTGCTCCCGGGACCCGGGCACCCGGAGACCGAGCCGGCCGTCCGGCTGCTCGTACGGAACACCGCGACGGTCCCCGTCAGCGTGACCTCGCACTTCCACTTCTTCGAGGCCAACCCGCGCCTCGACTTCGACCGCGCCGCCGCCTACGGCCTGCGGCTCGCCATCCCCGCCGGCGCGTCCTTCCGCTTCGACCCGGGCGGCGAGGCCGAGGTGGGACTCGTGCCCATCGGCGGCGCCCGCGTCGCCATCGGCTTCGCGGGCCTGGTCGACGGGCCGCTGGACGCGCCCGGCGCGAAGGAAGAGGCCCTGCGCCGGGCGCGGGCATGCGGCTACCTGGGAATCGAGGACGTCTGATGGACCCGTACGAGTACGCCTCCGTGCACGGCCCCCGGGCCGGCGACCGCGTCGTCCTGGGCGACTCCGGGCTCGTCGTCCGGGTGGAGTCCGACTCCCAGAAGCCCGGCGACGAGTTCCTCGCCGGCTTCGGCAAGACCGCCCGCGACGGGCTCCACCTGAAGGCCGCGGCGGTCCGCGAGACCTGCGACGTCGTGATCAGCAACGTCCTGGTGATCGATGCGGTGCTCGGCATCCGCAAGGTGTCCATCGGCATCCGCGAGGGCCGCATCCACGCCATCGGGCGGGCCGGCAACCCCGACACCCTCGACGGCGTCGACGTCGTCGTCGGCACCGGCACCTCGATCGTCTCCGGCGAGGGCCTCATCGCCACCGCCGGAGCCGTCGACACCCACGTCCACCTCCTCTCGCCGCGGATCATGGAGGCCTCGCTCTCCAGCGGCGTCACCACGGTCATCGGCCAGGAGTTCGGCCCCGTCTGGGGCGTCGGCGTCAACTCGCCGTGGGCCCTGCGGCACGCCTTCGGCGCCTTCGACGCCTGGCCGGTCAACATCGGCTTCCTGGCCCGCGGGTCCTCCTCGGACCCGGCGCCGCTGGTCGAGGCACTCGCCGAGGGCGGGGCGTCGGGCTTCAAGGTCCACGAGGACATGGGCGCCCACACCCGGGCCCTGGACACCGCCCTGCGGGTCGCCGAGGAACACGACGTCCAGGTCGCCCTGCACAGCGACGGCCTCAACGAGTGCCTGTCGGTCGAGGACACCCTGAAGGTCCTGGACGGCCGTACGATCCACGCCTTCCACATCGAGGGCTGCGGCGGCGGACACGTCCCCAACGTCCTGAAGATGGCCGGCGTGCCGAACGTCATCGGCTCCTCCACCAACCCCACCCTGCCCTTCGGCCGCGACGCGGTCGCCGAGCACTACGGGATGATCGTCTCCGTCCACGACCTGAAGACCGACCTGCCCGGCGACGCCGCCATGGCGCGCGACCGGATCAGGGCCGGGACGATGGGAGCGGAGGACGTCCTGCACGACCTCGGCGCGATCGGGATCACCTCCTCCGACGCGCAGGGCATGGGAAGGGCCGGCGAGACCGTACGCCGGACCTTCGCCATGGCCGGGAAGATGAAGGCCGAGCTGGGCCCCCTGGAGGGCGACGGCGCGCACGACGACAACGCGCGCGTCCTGCGGTACATGGCCAAGCTCACCATCAACCCGGCCATCGCCCACGGCCTCGCCCACGAGATCGGCTCCATCGAGGTCGGCAAGATGGCCGACATCGTGCTGTGGCGCCCGCAGTACTTCGGCGCCAAGCCGCAGATGGTCCTCAAGAACGGCTTCCCCGCGTGGGGGGTCACGGGCGACCCGAACGCCGCCACCGACACCTGTGAACCCCTCGTCCTCGGACCGCTGTTCGGCGCCCACGGGGCGACCGCCGCCGACATCTCGGTCGCGTTCGTCGCACAGGCCGCCGTCGACCTGGGCTCCGACGCGATGCCGACCCGCCGCCGCCGCGTCGCCGTCCGCGGCACCCGGGGCATCGGGCCCGCGGACCTCCTGCTCAACTCCCGGGTCGGCGACGTCCAGGTGGACGGCCGCACCGGCCTCGTCTCGCTCGACGGCTCCCCCATCCGCTCCGAGGCGGCCGACTCCGTCTCCCTCAACCGCCTCTACTTCCTCTAGGACCTGACTCATGACCTTCCGCATGCCCGCCGAGTGGATGCCGCACGAGCGCACCTGGATGGCCTGGCCCAGCCCCAACCCCACCTTCACCGACGAGGAGGAGCTCGCCGAGGCGCGCACCGCCTGGGCGTCGGTGGCGCGGGCCGTCCGCCGCTTCGAGCCGGTCACGATGGTCGTCGCGCCCGGCGACGCCGAGTCGGCCGCCGCGCTCCTCGGTCCGGACGTCGATCTGGTCGAGCGCGAGCTCGACGACGCCTGGATGCGGGACATCGGGCCCACCTTCGTCACGAACGGCACCGAACTGGCCGCCGTGGACTGGGTGTTCAACGGCTGGGGTGCCCAGGACTGGGCCCGCTGGGAACACGACTCCAAGATCGCCCGGCACGTCGCGGACGTCGTCGGCGTCCCCGTCCTCTCCTCCCCCCTCGTCAACGAGGGCGGCGCGATACACGTCGACGGCGAGGGCACCGTCCTGCTCACCGACACCGTCCAGCTCGGTCCCGGCCGCAACCCCGAGTGGACCCGCCAGCAGGTCGAGGCCGAGATCCACGCCAAGCTCGGCACGACCAAGGCGATCTGGCTCCCGCACGGCCTCGCCGGCGACTACGGCCTCTACGGCACCCAGGGCCACGTCGACATCGTCGCCGCCTTCGCCCGCCCCGGCACGGTCCTCGTCCACAGCCAGCAGGACCCGAACCACCCCGACCACGAGCGCTCCCGGATGTACGTGAGCATCCTGCGCGGCCAGACCGACGCCCAGGGCCGCCCCCTGGAGGTCATCGAGGTCCCGGCCCCGACCGTCCTCAAGGACGAGGAGGGCGACTGGGTCGACTACTCGTACATCAACCACTACCTGTGCAACGACGGCGTCGTCCTCTGCGCCTTCGACGACCCCCACGACGAGCTCGCCGCGGAGATCTTCCGCCGCCTCTTCCCCGAGCGCACCGTGACCCTCGTGGACGCCCGCCCGATCTTCGCCGGCGGCGGCGGCATCCACTGCATCACCCAGCAGCAGCCGGCGGTGCGGGAAACCGCCTCGCCACGGCCGCACGCCGTGTGACAGCGTGCGGCCATGAGCACGCACCCCTCCGGCCGGTACGCCCTCACCTTCATGTACTCCGTCGCCGACGACGCCTGGTACGTGGAGCTGGACGAGGTGTCCGGCCGGCGGCAGCTCGCGGTGGGCGTCGTGCCGGACGAGGATCCGGAGTGCGAGCCGACGGTCCGGTTCCTCGGCGAGCGGGAGATCCCGTACGACGTCATGAGGTGGTTCATGGACGCGATGGCCGAGGAGGTCCGCACCTCCCGGGCCTGGATGGCGCTCCGCCCCGGCCTGGTCGAGGTGATCCACGGCCTCCGGCAGGAGTACCTGGGGGTGATCGCCGACGAGGACGTGCCGCCCGTGCTCGCCGAGCTGCGCGGCCGCGTGCCCGGGGCCGACCTCGCCGACGTCATGCTGCACGCCTTCGGGCGCGGGTCCGACGGCCGCATCCTGTAGAACGTACGAGTGAGTCAGAGCAGCGATCCCGTCCCGTCCTCTCCCCGCCGGCGCAACCAGGCCGCCCCGCCCCGTGAGGACGTGCTCGCGGCGGCGATGGACACGATCGCCGAGCGCGGACTCGACGGGCTCACCATGGCGGGGCTCGGCCGACAGGTGGGGATGAGCAGCGGGCACCTGCTCTACTACTTCCGCACCAAGGACGAACTGCTCCTGCGGACCCTGGAGTGGAGCGAGGGACGGCTCGGCGCCGAGCGGAGCGCGCTGCTGTCCCGGCCCGGGACGGCGCGCGAACGGCTCGACGGGTACGTGGACGTCTACGTGCCCGACGGGCCGCGCGATCCGCACTGGACGCTCTGGCTGGAGGTCTGGAACCGGTCGCAGAACGCCGACGGCGACGCCCGCGCCCGGCAGGCCGCCATCGAGGGCGCCTGGCACCGGGACCTGGTCGCGATCCTGGCCGAGGGGGTCTCGCGGGGGGAGTTCCGGGCGGTCGACCCGGACCGGTTCGCCACCCGGATGCGCGCACTGCTCGACGGCTTCAGCGTGCACGTGGCCGTCGGCATCCCGGGCACGGGTCGCGATCAAGTCCTGGCGCATGTACGGGAGTTCATCGCCGAAACGCTGATCTCGCGACCGTAACGCACGCAAGTACTCCCGATCGTTGCGCGCTGCGCCCTTGTTGCCCCTACGCGATCTCCGGCACGGTTCCGGACCATGGGACGAGAGCACTGGAAGAAGATCTGGGTCGGCTCCGCCGGCAACATGGTCGAGTGGTTCGACTGGTTCGTGTACGCGAGCTTCGCGACCTACTTCGCGGGAGCCTTCTTCCCCGAAGGCGACGACACCGCCAAGCTCATGAACACCGCCGGCATCTTCGCCGTCGGCTTCTTCATGCGCCCGGTCGGCGGCTGGCTCCTCGGCCGGGTCGGCGACCGCAAGGGCCGCAAGGCCGCGCTGACCCTCACCGTCACCCTGATGTCCGCCTCCGCGCTGCTCATCGCCGTCGCGCCCACCTACGCGGTGGCCGGCTACGGAGGCGCCGCCGTCCTCCTGCTCGCCCGCCTCCTCCAGGGCCTCTCCGTCGGCGGCGAGTACGCCGCCAGCGCCACCTACCTCACCGAGGCCTCCGCACCGCGGCACCGCGGCTTCGCCTCCAGCTTCCAGTACGTGTCGATGACCGCCGGCCAGGTCCTCGGCCTCGGCCTGCTCATCGTCCTCCAGCGCACGATGTCCACCGAGGCCCTGCACGCCTGGGGCTGGCGCGTCCCGTTCGTCGTCGGCGCCCTCGGCGCGGCCGTCGTCTTCTACCTGCGCCGCACCATGCTGGAGACCGAGGTGTACGAGGAGACCGCCGGCGACGGGGTCGCGCGCGGAGAGCGGGGCACCCTCAAGGCCCTGTGGGCGCACAGGCGGGAGGCCTTCCTCGTCGTCGCGCTCACCATGGGCGGCACCGTGGCGTACTACACGTACACCACCTACCTCACCAAGTACCTCTCCAACTCCGCCGGGCTGCCCAAGCAGACGGCGACCCTGGTCTCCTTCTGCGCCCTGATCGTCTTCGCCTGCCTCCAGCCACTGGCCGGCGCGCTGTCCGACCGGATCGGCCGCCGCCCGCTCCTCATCTCCTTCGCCGTCGGCTCCACCGTCCTCACGGTGCCGATCCTGGCGACGCTGAAGCACGCGGGGTCGTTCTGGCCGGCCCTCGGACTCTCCCTGCTCGCCCTCCTCGTCGTCACCGGCTACACCTCCATCAACGCGTGCGTGAAGGCCGAGCTCTTCCCCACCGGCGTCCGCGCCCTCGGCGTCGCCCTGCCGTACGCGATCGCCAACGCCCTCTTCGGCGGCACGGCCGAGTACGTGGCCCTCTGGTTCAAGGACGCCGGCGTCGAGTCCGGCTTCTCCTGGTACGTGGCCGGCTGCGCCGCCGTCTCCCTGGTCGTCTACCTCGCGATGCGCGAGACCCGGGACATCGACCTGGGCCGGGTCGGGGCCGACGGCGACGGCGTCCCCGGACAGCGACGCGACGGGCTGCCCGTATCGTGAGACCCCCGTCCCGCTGACCCGCGGGCTGTGTCAGACTTCCGGCGTGCTTGCTACCACGATGATTATCGGCAGCAGCGCGCCGGTCCGCAGTGGCCACTGAATCGCGGCACGACCCCCGCGGCAGTGGACACCGTGCCCCAGACCCGCGCGCAGACCTCTCGCACCCGCGAGGGGTTTTTTCGTTTTCCGGCCCCACCCATGCCGGAAACGGACGACGCGTGAGAATGGGGGCAAGTGGATCCAGACCTTCCGGAGCCACATCCGACAGGAGCCATCACAGTCATGACCACGGAGAACGCCGAGCGAGCGCCCCTCGACGACAGCTTCCATGTCTTCGACACGACGCTGCGCGACGGTGCGCAGCGTGAAGGCATCAACCTCACCGTCGCGGACAAGCTGACCATCGCGCGGCACCTCGACGACTTCGGCGTGGGCTTCATCGAGGGCGGCTGGCCCGGCGCCAACCCGCGCGACACGGAGTTCTTCGCCCGCGCCCGGCAGGAGATCGCGTTCAAGAACGCGCAGCTCGTCGCCTTCGGCGCCACCCGCCGGGCCGGCGGCAACGCCGCCGAGGACCCGCAGGTCAAGGCACTCCTCGACTCGGGCGCCCCGGTCGTCACCCTGGTCGCCAAGTCCCACGACCGGCACGTCGAGCTGGCCCTGCGCACCACCCTCGACGAGAACCTGGAGATGGTCCGCGACACCGTCGCCTTCCTGACCTCCCGGGGCCGCCGCGTCTTCGTCGACTGCGAGCACTTCTTCGACGGCTACAAGGCCAACCCCGACTACGCCAAGGCCGTCGTCCGCGCCGCGCACGAGGCCGGCGCCGACGTCGTCATCCTCTGCGACACCAACGGCGGCATGCTCCCCGCCCAGATCCAGGCCGTGGTCGCCACCGTCCTCGCCGACACCGGCGCCCGCCTCGGCATCCACGCCCAGGACGACACCGGCTGCGCCGTCGCCAACACCCTCGCCGCCGTCGACGCGGGTGCCACCCACGTCCAGTGCACGGCCAACGGCTACGGCGAGCGGGTCGGCAACGCCAACCTCTTCCCGGTCGTCGCGGCCCTGGAGCTCAAGTACGGCAAGAAGGTCCTCCCCGAGGGCGCGCTCGCCGAGATGACCCGCATCTCGCACGCCATCGCCGAGGTCGTCAACCTCACGCCCTCCACCCACCAGCCGTACGTCGGCGTCTCCGCCTTCGCCCACAAGGCCGGACTCCACGCCTCGGCGATCAAGGTCGACCCCGACCTCTACCAGCACATCGACCCCGAACTGGTCGGCAACACCATGCGGATGCTCGTCTCCGACATGGCCGGCCGCGCCTCCATCGAACTCAAGGGCAAGGAGCTCGGCGTCGACCTGGGCGGCGACCGCGCCCTCGTGGGCCGGGTCGTCGAGCGGGTCAAGGAGCGCGAGCTCCAGGGCTACACGTACGAGGCCGCCGACGCCTCCTTCGAGCTGCTGCTCCGCGAGGAGGCCGAGGGCCGCGCCCGCCGCTACTTCCGTACGGAGTCCTGGCGCGCGATCGTCGAGGACCGGCCCGACGGCACCCACGCCAACGAGGCCACGGTGAAGCTGTGGGCCAAGGGTGAGCGGATCGTCGCCACCGCCGAGGGCAACGGCCCCGTCAACGCCCTCGACCGGGCGATGCGGGTGGCCCTGGAGCGGATGTACCCGCCGCTGGCCAAGTTCGAGCTGGTCGACTACAAGGTCCGCATCCTGGAGGGCCGCCACGGCACCGAGTCCACGACCCGGGTCCTGATCACCACCAGCGACGGCAACGCCGAGTGGTCCACGGTCGGCGTCGGCGAGAACGTCATCGCCGCCTCCTGGCAGGCCCTGGAGGACGCCTTCACGTACGGACTCCTCCGGGCCGGGATCGACCCCGCCGAATAGCCCCGGCATGTTCCGTTCGTCCTGGTTCGGGTAGTTTCGAACCATGAGGACCAGGGCGCTGTCCACGGGGTCCGCCCTCGGCGGGCTGGTACTGCTGCTGCTCCTGGTCCTGGCCCCGCTCGCGGGCGCCAGGGCCACGGGCGTGCCCGACGCGGCCGCCGCGCTGAGACAGGGCCCGGTCTACGTCGACCCGGGAGCCACCGGGCAGCTCTCCACGGCCGACGCGAAGGCCCTCGCCGCGAAGATCGAGGACGCCGACAAGCCGCTCTTCGTGGCCGTCCTGCCGGCGAACGCGCAGTTCCCGCCGCAGGGCCTCATCGACAACCTGCGGGCCCAGACCGGTGTCGCCGGCCTGTACGCGGTACGCCTCGGCGACCGCTTCGACGCGGGTGTCGACCCCTCCGTGATGTCCCCGGCCGCCGTCGACAACCTCGTCACCTCCGTACGGCAGCCCGACACCGACGCGGCCACCCAGCTGAACGCCTTCGTCGACCAGGCACTGCCCGCCATGCGCGGCTCCGCCCCCGCCTCCTGGGACTCCGCCGGCTCGGACTCCGGCGTCCCGGTCGCCGGGCTCGTCACCCTCGGCGCGGTCGTCGTCGCCGGCGGCGCGGGCGCCTACGCCGTCGTCCGCCGCAAGCGGCTCCGCAAGGAGGCCGAGGAGCGGGCGGCCCTCGACCGGCTGCGGGTCGTCGTCGACGAGGACATCACCGCCTTCGGCGAGGAGCTGGAACGCCTCGACTTCCATCCCGCCGAGGCCGGCGCCGACGACGCCATGCGGGGCGACTACGAGCGGGCCCTCGACTCCTACGACACGGCCAAGTCCCGCATGGCCTCCGCCGACCGCCCCCACGACGTCCGGGGTGTCACCCAGGCCCTGGAGGACGGCCGCTACTCCCTCGCCGTCCTCGCCGCCCGCCGTGAGTCCCGGCCGCTGCCCGAGCGCCGGCCGCCGTGCTTCT
This sequence comes from Streptomyces sp. NPDC043176, assembly GCF_056436715.1. Taxonomy (NCBI): domain Bacteria; kingdom Bacillati; phylum Actinomycetota; class Actinomycetes; order Kitasatosporales; family Streptomycetaceae; genus Streptomyces; species Streptomyces sp. NPDC043176. The sequence goes on along the minus strand of NZ_JBWKCA010000014.1, from coordinate 132,380 downwards.
TCGACCCGCGCCACGGCCCCGCCGCGGCGGACCGCAACTGGACCCCGGCCGGCGGCGCCCCGCGGCAGGTCCCGGTCTGCTCCGCCGACGCGGCCCGCCTCGACGACGGCCTCGACCCCCTCGCCCGCACCGTCGACACCGACACCGGCCGCCGCCCCTACTGGGAGGCCGGCCCCGCCTACGGCCCCTGGGCCGGCGGCTACTTCGGCGGCGGCATGCTCCCCGGCCTCCTCGTCGGCACCATGCTCGGCTCCATGCTCTCCACCCCCGCCTACGCCTCCGAGTACGGCGGCGGCGACTTCGGATCGGGCGGCGACTTCAGCGGCGGCGACTTCTCCGGCGGCGACTTCGGCTCGGGCGACTTCGGCGGCGGAGACTTCGGCGGAGGCGGTGACTTCGGCGGAGGCGGCGGCTTCGACGGCGGCGGCGGGTTCTGACCGCAGGGCCGCGCGGGCCGGCGCGCACCGGATCCGGAGACCGGCTCAGACCAGCGGCTTCACCGACATCAGGAGGTGGCGGTGGGTCGCTTCCGGACCGTCGGTGAGGAGGGCACGCTGCCCGGGGCCGAGGAGGCGGAAGTGGATCTCGGGGGCGTCCAGGGAGGTCAGGGCGTCGAGGAGGTAGGCCGGGTTGAACGCGACCGTCAGGGACGCGGCGCCGGTGAGGGTGGCGGGGAGGTGCTGGGAGGCGACGTCGTCCTCGTAGCCCGCCTGGAGGTGGAGGCCCTCGGGGGAGAAGGCGAGCTGGACCGGGCTGTCGCCCTCGGCGACGACGGCGACCCGCTTGACGGCCTCCGCCAGGGGCGCGCGGTCGGTGATCGCGAGGGCGTGGTCGCCCAGCGCGAAGAGCTTGTCGTGGCGGGGGAGCCGTCCGTCGAGCAGACGGGTGGTGGTGCGGGTGCCGGTGCTCTCGAAGCCGATCGAGCCGGCGTCGAGGGCGAGCCGGGCCGGGCCGGCACCGGCCAGGGAACGGGCGATCTCGGTCAGGCGGCGGGCCGGGACCACCACGTCGGCGGGCTCCGCGGGGGCGTCGGCCCCGGGGTGCCAGTCCAGGGTGCGGACGGCGTACCGGTAGCGGTCGGTGGCGGCGAGGGTCATGGTCGTGCCGTCCAGGGCCAGGCGTATCCCGGTGAGGACCGGCAGCGAGTCGTCCCGCCCCGCCGCCACGGCCACCTGGGCGACCGCCGAGGCGAACGCGTCGCCGTCGACCAGGCCGCGCACCTCGGGCAGGGCGGGCGCCGCGGGGTAGTCGTCCAGCGGCAGCAGCGACAGGCCGAAGCGGGCGTCCCCGGAGGTCACCGCGAGACGGCCGCCCTCCACGGCGAGCTCCGCGTGACCCCGGGGAAGCACCTTGCAGATGTCGAGGAGCCGCCGCCCGAGGACGAGCGCCCGGCCCTCGACGGCCGCGTCGGCCTCCACCTCGACCCGCGCCGAAGCCTCGTGGTCGAGCCCCGAGACCCGGAGCCGGCCGTCGGCCGCCTCCAGGAGCAGCCCGCCGAGCACGGGCATCGGGGAGCGGGCCGGCAGGACGCGCGCGGCCCAGGCCACGGCGTCGGTCAACACGCCGCTGTCGATACGGATTTCCATGTCTCCGACGCTAGCCGCCGCCACTGACAAAGGCGTTGACCGGCGATTTCGGTCGTCCCTCGGAGAGAGCGGCGCGGGCGGGGGTGAACGGGGGCGCGCGGGAAGGGAATCACACACGGGATCGTCCTGTTGTTCGATCGTGACAGCGACGCACAGGGGGAAGAGAACCATGACCGACGTCCACGGCACGGTGGAGCCCGGTTTCGAGTCCGTACGCGAGGTCTTCGCGGGGATCGCCGCCGACGAGGCGCGGGACGGCGGAGCGCAGCTCGCCGTCCATCACCACGGGCGGCTCGTCGTCGACCTCTGGGGCGGTGACGGCGTCGACGGGGACTCGCTGCTCGGGCTGTACTCCTCGTCGAAGGGGGCCATGGCCCTGGTGGCGGCCCTCCTCGTCCAGGACGGCGTCCTCGACCTGGACCGCACGGTCGCCTCCTGGTGGCCCGAGTTCGCGGCCGAGGGCAAGGGCGGCCTCACGCTCCGGCAGCTGCTCGCCCACCGCTCGGGCGTCATCGGCGTGGACGGCGGCTTCTCACTGGAGGAGCTCGCCGACGACCGCCGGACCGCCGCCCGTCTCGCCGCCCAGCGCCCCTTCTGGGAGCCGGGCACCGGCCACGGCTACCACGCCCTGGTCATCGGCGCCCTCGTCGGCGAGGTGATCCTGCGGGCCACCGGCCGGACGACCCAGGAGCACTACGAGGAGCGGGTCCGCGCCCCGTACGGGATCGACTACCACCTGGGCCTGCCCGAAGAGCTCGAACCCCGCTTCCGTCCGGTGCTGCCGCTGCTGCCCACCCCCGCCGAGGAGGCGTTCCTCGCCGCGAACCCGGTCGCCCCGGACAGCCTCATGGGCATCTCCTTCAACCTGCACGCCGACCCGCCGTTCGACAACCTGGACTACGGCAACTCGCGTGCCGTGCGGGCGAAGGCGCCGCTCTCCGGGGGCGGCGTCGGCACCGCGCGCGGGCTCTCGCGGATGTACGCGGCGATCGCGGGCGAGCTCGACGGCCGGCCTCCGCTGCTCGCGCCCGACACCCTCGCCGAGTTCGCCCGGGTCCACTCGCGGGGCACCGACCTGGTCACCGGCGAGGAGAACGCCTTCGGCCTCGGCTTCGTCCCGCTGGCCACCCGCTACCCGTCGCTCACGCCGGCCGCCGTGGGCCACAGCGGCGCTCCCGGCTCCCAGGCCTTCGCCGACCCGGCCACCGGCCTCGCCTACAGCTACACCCGCCGCCGCTTCGGCTTCCTGGCGGGCCCGGGCGCCCCGGAGAACGACCGTCTGATCCCGGCGGTCGTGGAGGCGGCGGCGAAGGCCGCCTGACGCGGGCCCCGGCGCCGGGCGGGCCGCCGGGCGGGGACGGCGCCCCGGAAGGCCCGCCAAGCGGTCCCGTGAAACGCCGAGCGCCCGCCTTCCGCTGCTGCGGAGGGCGGGCGCGCTCGTGTGTCCGGAGGGGTTTCCGGGGTCAGGCGGCGTTCTTGATCGCGGAGATGTCGAAGTTGAGCTTGACCTTGTCGCTGACCATCACGCCACCGGTCTCCAGTGCCGCGTTCCAGGTCAGGCCCCAGTCGGAGCGCAGGATCTCGGCGGAGCCCTCGAAGCCGACGCGCTCGTTGCCGTAGACGTCCGTGGCGGCGCCGTTGAACTCCAGGTCGATGGAGAGCGGCTTGGTGACGTCCTTGATGGTCAGGTCGCCGGTGATCCGGTACTTGTCGCCGCCCAGCTGCGCGGCCTCCGTGGAGCGGAAGGTCATCAGCGGGAACTGCTCGGCGTCGAAGAAGTCGCCGCTGCGCAGGTGGCCGTCGCGGTCGCCGATGCCGGTGTCGATGGAGGCGATCCTGATGTCGATGGAGGCGGTGGAGGCGCCCGGGTCCGAGCCGTCGAGCTTCAGCGCGCCCTCGTGCTCCGCGAAGGTGCCGCGGACGTTGGTGACCATCGCGTGGCGGACGGTGAAGCCGATGCTGCTGTGGGCCGGGTCGATGCTGTACTCGCCGGTCAGGGCGGCCAGGGCCGGGTCCACCGGCAGGGTGGCGACGGCGACGGCGGACTCGTTGTTCCTGCGGGTGAAGAGACCCATGACGTGCTCCTTGTCGGTGTTTGTTGAACCTTCAACGAGAATGACTGTAGCCCTATTCCGTTCAACTTTCAACATCTATCGGAAACGTTCACCCGGGCGGCGCCGCGGCGTCACGGACGCCCTCTGGCGGACGCGCGTAGAACTGCGGCACCATCTCCCTGCGCGACGAGCACCACCTGCACAGCCGTCCCCACCCGACACGGTCACCAGCAGGAGGCATCCCCCGTGAAGCTCCGCTCCGTCCTCACCGCACTCGCCCTCGTCCTCGGCGCCCTCTTCGCCCCCGGATTCGGCGCCCTGTCCACCGCCACCGACGCCCACGCCGTCACCAAGATCAGCCACGCCACCGCGACCTCGATGTTCCGGGCCTCCGGCATCACCTGGTCCTCGTCCGGCGGCTGCTCGGACCGCTACAACTCCACCTGCACGTCCTTCGAGCAGCTCAACCTCGCCACCGCCCAGGGCGCCCAGACCCTCAAGAGCGCCAGCGGCTGCGCCCTCAACATCACCGGCGGCACCGAGACCGGACACGCGAGCGGCACCTACTCGCACTGGAACGGCTACAAGCTCGACTTCAGCAAGTACACCTGCGTCGGCAGCTACATCAAGAACACATTCACCTACATCGGGCTGCGCGGCGACGGGGCCCCGCAGTGGAAGTCCGGCGCCGGCAACATCTACGCCGACGAGGGCAACCACTGGGACGTGACGTTCTACAACTGCGGCGGCTGCTGACCGCGCTCCCCCAAGAAGCCCCCTTCGGCGGCCACTTGGACTAACCGAAGGGGGTTCTTGGACTGGAGGGGGCCGTGCGGCGCGATCCCGTTGACGGTGCCGCCGGGGCGCGGCTGACTGGTCCGCATGTCCCTCCCCCTCTCCTCCAGACTCCGCGCGGTCTGCGCGCTCGCGGCGGCGTCGGCCACCGTGCTCGCCCTGACCGGACCGGCCCTCGCCGACGCGGGCGCGGTGGCCACCGTCCCGGCGGTGACCGCCGACGCGTCCGCCGTCATCGGCTCCGCCGAGCTCTCCGTCGCCGTCGCCGAGGACTTCCCCCGCGTCCTCTCGTACACCGACCGCGCGACGGGCGGCCGGCTCCTCGGCAGTACGGCCCCGGTGGCACAGCTGGTCCTCAACGGCACCGGCCACACCGTCCGGGCCAAGGGCGCCCCCGTCCTCACGCCCACGTCCGCCGCGTACACCCTCGCCTTCCCGGACCTGCCCGGCGTCGAGATCGACGCGACCCTCGGCGTGGAAGGCCGGACCACCACGTTCCGGGTGACCGCCGTCCGCGACACCGAGGCCTTCCGGGTCGGCACCCTCGACATACCCGGCCACGACCTGGTCTCCGTCGGCTCCTCGGACGGCGACGCCGCCACCGCCTTCACCCGTCTCGACCCGGACTCCACCCGTACCGCGGACGTCTTCGCCCGGATCACCGACGCCACCGCCGCCGAGGCGAACCCCGTCGGCGCGAGCTACGCCCTCGTCAGCACCGGACGACTGGCCGCCGCCGTCGAGTCCAACTCCAGCTACGACAAGCCCGCCGGGGCCTCCGCCCGTGACGGCGCCCGCTTCTGGCACCAGGCCCGCCGCAGCGGCACCGAGACCCGCGTCGGCGTCTGGTCGGGCCAGTGGACCTACCGCGGCGCGGGCGCCCCGGAGCCCGCGACCGGCGACGGCCTGCCCTGGGCCAAGGTCGTCGTCACCCCCGACGCCAACGCCGACGGCGCCGTCGACTGGCAGGACGGCGCCGTCGCCTTCCGGAGCATCGGGATCAAGGCCCCCGGCAGCGAGGAGACCCCGGACCGGGTCGTCGCCCACATCCCCTTCAACTTCGCCTCCCAGGCCACCCACCCCTTCCTGCGCACCCTCGACGACGTCAAGCGGATCTCCCTCTCCACCGACGGACTCGGCCAGTTCGCCCTGCTCAAGGGGTACGGCTCCGAGGGCCACGACTCCGCCCACCCCGACTACGGCGGCAACTACAACAAGCGGGCCGGCGGCCTCGACGACCTCAACACCCTGCTCAGGGAGGGCGGGAAGTGGGGCGCGGACTTCGGCGTCCACGTCAACGCCACCGAGGCGTACCCCGAGGCGGAGAACTTCAGCGAGACCCTCGTCGACCGGACGAAGCCCGGCTGGAACTGGCTCAACCAGAGCTACTACATCGACCAGCGCCGCGACGTCACCAGCGGTGACCTCGCCCGCCGCTTCCGACAGCTCCGCGACGAGACCGACCCCCACCTCTCCACCCTCTACATCGACGTCTACTACACCCACGGCTGGATCGCCGACCAGACGGCACGGGCCGTCCAGGCACAGGGCTGGAACATCGCCACCGAGTGGTCCGAGAAGTTCGAACGGGCCTCCCTCTGGTCCCACTGGGCCAACGACCTCGACTACGGCGGCGCCACCAGCAAGGGCCTCAACTCACGGATCATCCGCTTCATCCGCAACGGCGAGAAGGACGTCTGGAACGACCACCCCGTCCTCGGCCAGACCGCCCTCGTCGACTTCGAGGGCTGGACCGGCGAGACCGACTGGAACGCCTTCTCTGCCAACGTCTGGCAGCGCAACCTCCCCGCCAAGTACCTCCAGCACCAGCGGATCACCCGCTGGGACGGCGACGACATCACCTTCACCGGAGGCGTCCGCGGCACCGTCGAGAACGGCCGCCGCACCTTCTACGAGGACGGCCGCAAGGTCCTCGACGGCGACGCCTACCTGCTCCCCTGGAACGGCGGGAAGAAGCTCTACCACTACGACGGGTCCGGCGGGACGACCACCTGGGCGGTCCCCGCGGGCGTCCGCTCCTACTCCGTGTACAAGCTCACCGACAACGGGCGCGTGCGGACCGGCACCGTGCGGCCGGTGGACGGGCGCATCACCCTGGACGCCGTCGCCGGGCAGCCCTACGTCCTCTACCCGGCCGCTGCCCCCGCGCAGACCGCCCCGCGCTGGGGCCAGGGAACCCCGGTGAAGGACCCGGGCTTCAACGACGCGACGCTCGCCGGCTGGAGCAGGACCGGCACCGTCACCCGCGACACCGACGCCCAGGGTCGCAACAGCGCGAAGCTCACCGGCACCGCGACGGCCTCGGTCCGCCAGCAGATCACCGGGCTCGTCCCCGGCCGGCGCTACACCGCCTCCGCCCTCGTCGAGGTCGAGCCCGGTGCCACCCGGCCCACCACCCTGTCCATCGGCGGCCGGGCCGTCACCGTCGAGCGGTCCTCCCTGGAGGACCGGGTCGCCGCCTCCGACTGGAACGGGACCCGCCTCCAGCGCGCCAAGGTCACCTTCACCGCTCCGGCCGACGGCTCCACCCCGCTCCGGATCCAGGCCGCAGCCGGCAGCGCGGCGACGGTCAGGATCGACGACGTGCGCATCGTGGCCAACGACCCGGCCACCCGCGCCGGGACCGTCGTGTACGAGGACTTCGAGGCCGTCGACCAGGGCTGGGGCCCCTTCCTCAAGGGCGACGCCGGCGGCACGACCGACCCGCGCACCCACATCGCCCGGCTCCACGCCCCCTACACCCAGGCCGGCTGGAACGGGAAGCCCGTCGACGACGTCCTCGGCGGCGCCGAGTCCCTCAAGTCCCACGACGAGAACAGCGGCCTGGTCTACCGCACCGCGCCCTGGACCGTCCCGATGAAGGACGGCCACCGCTACCGCGTGGAGTACGACCACCAGTCCAGCCACGCGGGCGCGTACGAGTGGATCACCGGCTACGACCGGAGGGACGGCACCGGGACGAGCGTCGAGACCCGCCGCACCCCGATCGGGCAGCAGCGGACCACCGGGCACTTCGCCGAGACCGTCACCGCCGGCTGCGGCGACACCTGGACCGGCCTGCGCAAGCGGGCCGACGCCCCCGACGGCGCCGACTTCGTCCTCGACGCCTTCACCGTCACCGACCTCGGCCCGGCCGCCGAGCGCGCCGCCTGCGGCACCCTCACCCTCGCCGCGCCCGAGACCCTGGAGCCCGGCCGCCCCCACCGGGTCACGGCCACCTTCGCCAGCGACGAGGCCGCCGACGCCACCGGCGCCCTCGCGACCCTGCGGCTCCCCGACGGCTGGACCGCGCAGCCGGCCGAGCCCCTGTCCCTCGGCACGGTCGCGCCGGGCGGGCAGGCCACGGCCACCTGGCAGGTGACACCGCCGGCGGACGCCGCCCACCGGCCGTACACGCTGGGAGCCGACCTCACGTACGCCGTCGGCGACGGCACGCGGAAGCTGACCCGGACCACCACCGTCCGCACCCTGCCCCCGCCGCCCACCGCCGACAGCTGGGCGAGCGACCTCGACTGGGCCTCGGCCACCAACGGCTGGGGACCCGTCGAGCGCGACCTCTCCAACGGCGAGACCGGCACCGGGGACGGCTCCCCGCTGCGCATCGGGGGAGTGGCGTACGCCAAGGGGCTGGGCAGCCACGCCCCCGCCCGGATCCGCTACCACCTGGGCGGCCGGTGCTCCTCCCTCACCGCCGAGGTCGGCGTCGACGACGTGCAGACCAGCCGGGGGAGCGTCCGGTTCAGCGTCCTCGCCGACGGCACCGAGAAGGTGAAGTCGCCGGTGCTCAAGGCCGCCGACAGCGCCTGGCCGCTCACCGCCGACGTCACCGGCGCCTCCTACGTCGAGCTGGTGGTCGACGACGGCGGCGACGGCAACGGCAACGACCACGCCGACTGGGGGAACGCGCGCTTCCACTGCGCGGGCTGAGCCCACCCCGGCGCCCGGAAGGCGTTATGGTCAGGCGGTCGCTCTCCCGGCACCCGGGAGGCGGCCGCCTTTCCGTCGCGCGCGTCTATGTGGGACCCCTACAAACACGAGGGGTGTCTGGCTGTCGACTCGCTCGGGGCAGGTGATGGTTCTGTCCAGCCCCACCAGGATTCGACACGCGAGACTGTGCGGAGTCGACGGCGGAGTTTTCTTGCAGGACTTCGTAGGGTCGGTACATGACCGTTGTGGACCAGATCCCGAGTGAGCCCGCTGACGCCCGTGGCCGAGTGGCCGAGCTGCACGTCCTGCGCGAGCAGGCGCTCCGCGGCCCGAGTGACCGCGCCACCGAGGCCCAGCACGCCAAGGGCAAGCTGACGGCGCGCGAGCGCATCGAGCTGCTCCTCGACCCTGGTTCCTTCAGCGAGGTCGAGCAGCTGCGCCGGCACCGCGCCTCCGGCTTCGGCCTGGAGACGAAGAAGCCGTACACCGACGGTGTCATCACCGGCTGGGGCACGGTCGAGGGCCGCACGGTCTTCGTCTACGCCCACGACTTCCGGATCTTCGGCGGCGCGCTGGGCGAGGCCCACGCCACGAAGATCCACAAGATCATGGACATGGCCATCGCGGCCGGCGCCCCGCTGGTCTCCCTGAACGACGGCGCCGGCGCCCGTATCCAGGAGGGCGTCTCCGCCCTCGCCGGCTACGGCGGCATCTTCCAGCGCAACACCCGCGCCAGCGGCGTCATCCCGCAGATCTCGGTCATGCTCGGCCCGTGCGCCGGCGGCGCGGCCTACTCGCCCGCCCTCACGGACTTCGTCTTCATGGTCCGCGAGACCTCGCAGATGTTCATCACCGGCCCGGACGTCGTCAAGGCGGTCACCGGCGAGGAGATCACCCAGAACGGTCTCGGCGGCGCCGACGTCCACGCCGGCACCAGCGGCGTCGCGCACTTCGCGTACGACGACGAGGAGACCTGCATCGCCGAGGTCCGCTACCTCCTGTCGATGCTCCCGCAGAACAACCGCGAGAACCCGCCGACCGTCGCCTCCGAGGACCCGGCGGACCGCCGCTCCGACGTCCTGCTCGACCTGGTCCCGGCCGACGGCAACCGCCCGTACGACATGCACAAGGTCATCGAGGAGCTCGTCGACGACGGCGACTACCTGGAGATCCACGAGCGCTGGGCCCGCAACATCATCTGCGCCCTGGCCCGGCTGGACGGCCAGGTCGTCGGCATCGTCGCCAACCAGCCCCAGTCGCTGGCCGGTGTCCTCGACATCGAGGCCTCCGAGAAGGCGGCCCGCTTCGTGCAGATGTGCGACGCCTTCAACATCCCGATCATCACTCTTCTGGACGTCCCCGGCTTCCTCCCGGGCGTCGACCAGGAGCACGGTGGAATCATCCGCCACGGCGCGAAGCTGCTGTACGCGTACTGCAACGCGACCGTGCCCCGGATCTCGCTGATCCTGCGCAAGGCGTACGGCGGCGCCTACATCGTCATGGACTCCCAGTCCATCGGTGCCGACCTGACGTACGCCTGGCCCACCAACGAAATCGCGGTCATGGGCGCCGAGGGCGCCGCCAACGTGATCTTCCGCAAGCAGATCGCCGAGGCCGAGGACCCCGAGGCCATGCGTGCCCGCATGGTCAAGGAGTACAAGGCCGAGCTGATGCACCCGTACTACGCGGCGGAGCGCGGCCTGGTCGACGACGTCATCGACCCCGCCGACACCCGCCAGGTGCTCATCCGGTCCCTCGCGATGCTCCGCACCAAGCACGCCGACCTGCCGTCCCGCAAGCACGGCAACCCGCCTCAGTAAGAGGGAGTCATCCACGTGACCACGCCTGCCCACCTCCTCCGCGTCGAAAAGGGCCACGCCGACCCCGAGGAGCTCGCCGCCATCACGGCCGTGCTCCTCGCCCGCGCGGCCTCCCAGCCCGCCGAGAACGCCCACCACGGCCGCACCACGGCCGGCTGGCGCCGCCTGGAGCGCGAGCACGGCTTCCGCGCCCCCCACAGCTGGCGCTGACCCCGCAGTACGCCGAAGGGCCCCGCACCGACACCGGTACGGGGCCCTTCGGCCGTCCGGGCGACGCCTTCCCAGGGCGCCCCCGCGGGCACGTCCGCCGCGGGGAGCCCCCGACGCGCGAGAGGCCCCGCACCGTGAAGGTGCGGGGCCTCTCGCGTACGACCGTCAGGGACTACCGCAGGCGGGCCATGAGGGCGTGCTCGACGAGCGTGATGAGCGCGCTCTTGGCGTCCGCGCGGTGGCGGGCGTCGGTGGTGATGATCGGGGTGTCGGGGCCGATCTGGAGGGCCTCGCGGACCTCCTCCGGCTGGTACGGCTGGTGGCCGTCGAAGCCGTTGAGGGCGATGACGAACGGCAGGCCGCTGTTCTCGAAGTAGTCGACCGCGGGGAAGCAGTCGGCGAGGCGGCGGGTGTCGACGAGGACGACGGCGCCGATGGCACCGCGGACCAGGTCGTCCCACATGAACCAGAAGCGGTCCTGTCCGGGCGTACCGAAGAGGTACAGGATCAGGTCCTGGTCCAGGGTGATGCGGCCGAAGTCCATGGCGACAGTCGTCGTCGTCTTGTCGCCGGTGTGCGTGAGGTCGTCGATGCCCGCGGAGGCGGACGTCATCACGGCTTCGGTACGCAGCGGGTTGATCTCCGAGACGGCGCCGACGAACGTGGTCTTGCCCACGCCGAAGCCGCCCGCCACCACGATCTTCGCGCTGGTGGTTGAACGGGCCGCGCCGCCGCTAGAGCTTGCGAAGTCCACTGAGCACCCTTTCGAGCAGTGTCACGTCTGGCTGACCGCCGGCGGCCTCGTCGCCGCCCGGCTGGTGGATGGCGACGAGTCCGGCCTCGGCCAGGTCGGCGACGAGGATTCGGGCGACGCCGAGGGGGATGGAGAGAAGGGCCGAGATCTCCGCGACCGACTTGATCTCGAAGCACAGCCGGCAGATCCGCTGGTGCTCGGGCAACTGCCCCTGCAGCCGGGCCGGATCGGCCGTCGTGCTGACCAGCGCCTCGATGGCGAGCTGGTAGCGCGGCCGGGTCCGGCCGCCGGTCATCGCGTAGGGACGCACGAGCGGGTTGTGCCCGCCCGAGCCGCCCGCGGCGGACGAAGCGCGCGAGGCGCTCGGAGAGCCCGCCGCCGTGGACGGGGCGTGGGGCTGAGGGTAGGGCTGTGCCGCGCCCTGTCTGCTCGGGGAGGAGGGAAAGTTGAACCGGTTGTGCGCGGTGTCGCCCAGCGGCGCCTGGTGCGCGTCGTAACCGTTGTAAGGGCTCGCGCCCGGTGGTGTTCCCACGTTTCCTCCTCCGACTGCCTCGCGGTCCATGTCCCTTGGAACCGCGCCACCGCACCCTACGGTGCGGTGGCGCGAAACGCACTGTCTGTCTGTTAGTTGAGAAGACTTCCCTGAAGCTCCGCCCGGAGATCAGGGGTCAGTACGGTGCCCGCGCGGTCCACGAGCAGGGCCATCTCGTAGCCCACGAGACCGATGTCGGCCTCCGGGTGGGCGAGGACGGCCAGCGAGGAACCGTCCGAGATCGACATGATGAAGAGGAAGCCGCGCTCCATCTCCACGACGGTCTGGTTGACCGCACCGCCCTCGAAGATCCGGGACGCACCCGCGGTCAGCGAGGTCAGTCCCGAGGCGACGGCCGCCAGCTGGTCGGCGCGGTCGCGGGGGAACCCCTCGGACATCGCCAGCAGGAGTCCGTCGGCGGAGACCACCACCGTGTGCGACACCCCGGGGGTGTTGTCCACGAAGTTGGTGATCAACCAGTTCAGATTCTGCGCCGCCTGGCTCATGCTCACACTAACGCTCCTGGTTGTAGGTACTGCCCGGGCCGAGGCCCGATCCGTTCGTGTCCGTTCCCGCGCTGCGTCCCTGCTGGACGCCCCGGCGCAGGTTGCTCAACCTGCCCCGTACGTCCTCGGGAGCGCGGGAGACCTGGGGGCCGCCCTGCGGTGTCTGCTCCGCCGTGCCCTCGACCAGGTTGGCCTTCGGGACCCGCCGGGGAAGACCGGACGAGGTGACCCCGCCCGCCTTCGGATCCTTGAGCTTCCCGGCCCGCTGCCAGCGCTCGTCGTTGGTCGAGCGCCATGCGTCGGAGCCTTCGGCTTCGTTCTGCTGCTGCTCCGGCTGCGCGGGCTTCGGCTGCTGCGGCGCCTGCTGCGGCACCTGCCGGCCCTGCGGGGCGACGCTGCCGCGGCGCGGCAGACCGGCGTCGGTCAGCGCGTGGCCGGCATCCGGGGCGGGGCTGGGAGCCGGGCCCGGACGGTCGAAGCCTACGCGGTCGTGGGCCTGTTCGGGAGCGCTCGGAGCAGATTCCGATTCCGCTCCGTATTCCTGGCCGTAGCCGGTCTGGTAGGCGCTCTGATCCGGCCACTGTGCCTGGTGAGACTGGGGATCGAACGAGTTGTCGTACTGCTGGTGTTCGGTTCCCGGGGTCTCGTACGAGGCTTCCGCATAAGTCTGCTGCGGGTACGCCTCGTAACCCTGCTGCGGGTACTCGTAGCCGTCCTGCTGCGGGTAGCCGGCCGCGTACTCCTGGCCGTACTCCTGCGCCTGCTGCGGCTGCCCGTAGTCCTGCGCCTGGTACTGCTCCGCCGGGTACTCCTGCGGCTGCTGCGGCGCGTACTCCTGACCGTACTCCGCGGCCTGCCGGGGCTGCTGCGCGTACTCCTCGGCCTGCTCGGCCTCGTCGCGGAACAGCGGCCGGTCACCGGACTGCGCCTGGGCGCCCAGGGCGGCCCGGCGCTCCTCGCGGTTCAGCGAGCGGTTGACCGGGTCGAGCTGGAGCTCCTCCTCGGCCGGCTGCTCGTAGCGCGAGTCGTCGAAGCCGAGGTCGGCGGCGGTCAGCATCTGCTGCTGCGGAGCGGCCTCGAAGGCGTTCTGCTGCTGCGGAATGATCTGCGAGACGGTGAAGTCGTCCTGGAGCGGCTGCTCGCCGCCGCCGCCGTGGGTGATGGCGTCCGGCAGCATGACGAGCGAGGTCGTCCCGGCCTGCTCGCCCGAGGGGCGCAGCTGGACCCGGATGCCGTGCCGGTCGGCGAGGCGGCCGACCACGAAGAGGCCCATGCGCTGCGAGACGGCCGCGTCCACGGTCGGCGGGTTGGCCAGCTTGTGGTTGATGTCCGCGAAGTCCTCGGCGGTGAGGCCGATGCCCTTGTCGTGGATCTCGACCATCACGCGGCCGTCGGGGAGACGGGTCGCGGTGACGCGGACCTTGGTCTGCGGGGAGGAGAACGTGGTGGCGTTCTCCAGGAGCTCGGCGAGCAGGTGCACGAGGTCGGTCACGGCCTGGCCGTGGATCTCGGCCTCCGGGACGCCGGCCAGCTCGATGCGCTCGTACTGCTCCACCTCGGAGGAGGCGGCGCGCATGACGTCGACCAGCGGGACCGGCTGGTCCCAGCGGCGGCCGGGCTCCTCGCCGGCGAGGACGAGGAGGTTCTCGCCGTTGCGGCGCATACGGGTCGCCAGGTGGTCCAGCTTGAAGAGGTTCTCCAGCTGGTCCGGGTCGGCCTCGTTGTTCTCCAGGTCGGTGATGAGGGTCAGCTGGCCCTCGATCAGCGACTGGTTGCGGCGCGAGAGGTTCGTGAAGATCGCGTTGACGTTGCCCCGGAGCATGGCCTGCTCGGCGGCGAGCCGGACGGCCTCGCGGTGGACCTGGTCGAAGGCGCGGGCGACCTCGCCGATCTCGTCCTGCGTGTCGATCGGGATCGGCTGCACCCGGGTGTCGACCCGGCCGGGCTCGGTACGGGAGAGCTGGTCGACCAGCATCGGCAGGCGCTGCTCGGCGATGCCGAAGGCGGCGGTGCGGAGCTGCTGCATCGAGCGGCTCATCTGGCGGGCCATCATCCCGGCCAGGATGAAGGCGGCGAGCAGGGCGATCACGACGATGCCGCCGTTGACCCAGGCGTCCGTCTTGGACTCGTCGGAGATCCGCACGGCCTCGGCCACGGCCTTGTCGACGAGGGCCTTCTCGACCTCGGTGTAGCCGTCGAACTTGGCGGTGGCGACGGCCATCCAGGTCTCGGCCGTGATGCCCTTGGACTTCAGCGCGGCCAGGCCGTCGGGGTCCTTGGCGGTGCCGATGGCGGAGGCGACGCCCGAGTAGACGGAGCCGTCCTTGCCCTTGGGCAGCTCGACGCCGGCGGCCTGCATCTGCTTGGCGCCCTCGGCGGCCTTGCCGGCCATGACCTTCTTCAGCAGCTCGACGTCCTCGGGCATACCGCCGGAGCTGAACTCGCCGAGGGCGATCTGCTCCAGGTAGTTGTACGAGTTGAACGCCACGGACTGCTGGGCGAAGACGGTCTCCTGGCGGCTGGGCCGGACCAGGAGCTGGGTGCCGATGGAGCGCTGGAGGGACTCGGCGCCCTTGGCCAGCTGGACCGCGTAGACGCTGCGGCCGTAGCTGGTGACGTTGCCGGTGCCCAGGCCGAGCTCGTTGGAGAACTCGGTGAGGTAGTGCTGGACCGAGGTGTACCCGAGCTGGGTGTTCACCGGGTCGAGGGAGCGCGTGTACGCGGCCTTGCGGAGCGCGTCGAGCTTGGGCTCCTCGTCCCTGAACAGGCGCAGACGGCGCTCCAGGCCCTGGCCCGAGGGCAGGTTCTTGGCCGCCTCGTCGAACTTGGCGCGGGCGGCGTCGGTGGCGGCGTACGCCTGCGTCACCTCGTCGCTCTTGCGGTCCTCGGCGGTCTTCGCGGAGAGCAGGGGCGCGGCGGTCAGGTCACGCTCGTTGAGCAGCGCGGTGCTGTACTCCGAGGCGGCGCGCACGATGAGCGCTGTCTTCTCGGCGTCCTGCGCCTCCTGCCAGGTGTCGATGGACCCCTTGACCTGGAAGCCGCCCATGACGAGGCCGACGAGCACGGGTATGAGGAGGATCGCGTTCAGCCTGGTCGGCACCCGCCAGTTGCGGGGCGAGAGCTTGCTGGTGCTGCCCGCCGCGGCGGCCGCGGCGGGCGGCGGCGTCACGGGCACGTCCGCGGGCGACATCGCCGCGCGCGACGGCGGGGTGAAGTTGCCCCGCGCCTCCTGCTCCGCGGAGCTTTCCTTGCTGCGCCTCACTCGACCAACAACCTCTCGGCGTCGGCACCTACGTTGTGCCGGTGTTTCGTTCAGGGCCGTACTACTCGGGAGTTCATGAATTGCAGCACGTGAAGGGGGTCCCTTCCAAACAGTGGGACAGACCCTCTTCTCGCGATCCGGACCGCGCCTAAAACGGGCATAAAGAGCGAGCCCCGCCAAATGGCGGGGCTCAGGTGAGCGCAGTGACACCGATCGGATGCGTCGGGTGTCCGGGGCGCCCCAATTCTCTGTCGAAATGTTATGAACGCGAGGGCCGTCGTGTCGAAGGACACAGACGGCCGCCGACAGAGGCATATGACAAGCGCCCTCGCCGTACCCCTGCGCCGTCCTACTTGAGCCGCGCCATGAGGGCGTGCTCGACGAGCGTGATGAGCGCGCTCTTGGCGTCCGCGCGGTGGCGGGCGTCGGTGGTGATGATCGGGGTGTCGGGGCCGATCTGGAGGGCCTCGCGGACCTCCTCCGGCTGGTACGGCTGGGCGCCGTCGAAGCCGTTGAGGGCGATGACGAACGGCAGGCCGCTGTTCTCGAAGTAGTCGACCGCGGGGAAGCAGTCGGCGAGGCGACGGGTGTCGACGAGGACGACGGCGCCGATGGCACCGCGGACCAGGTCGTCCCACATGAACCAGAAGCGGTCCTGTCCGGGCGTACCGAAGAGGTACAGGATCAGGTCCTGGTCCAGCGTGATGCGGCCGAAGTCCATCGCCACCGTGGTGGTCGTCTTCCCACCGGTGTGCGTGAGGTCGTCGATGCCCGCGGAGGCGGACGTCATCACGGCTTCGGTACGCAGCGGGTTGATCTCCGAGACGGCGCCGACGAACGTGGTCTTGCCCACGCCGAAGCCGCCCGCCACCACGATCTTCGCGCTGGTGGTCGACCGGGCCGCACCGCCGCTAGAGCTTGCGAAGTCCACTGAGCACCCTTTCGAGCAGAGTCACGTCCGGCGTGCCGCCGGTCTCTCCGTTGCCCGGCTGGTGGATGGCCACCATGCCGGCCTCCGCCAGGTCGGCGACGAGGATCCTCGCGACGCCGAGCGGCATCGAGAGGAGGGCCGACACCTCGGCGACCGACTTGACCTCGCGGCACAGGTGGCAGATCCGCTGGTGCTCGGGCAGCAGCGTGGCGAGGTGTGCCGGGTCGGCCGTGGTGCTGACCAGCGCCTCGATGGCGAGCTGGTAGCGCGGCCGGGTCCGGCCGCCGGTCATCGCGTAGGGACGCACCAGCGGCTGGTCGCCCTCGTATCCGTACTCGTCGACTGAGGCGCCGTACGGATCGTGAGAGGCGGGGGGCGGGGTCATGAATCCTCCGGGCGTGACAGCAAACTCTCTGCCGTCTGATGGGGCCGGTGGGGGGCCGGGTGGGGCGGCCGAACGGTGACGGGGCGGTACGGAGGGGCGTACCGCCCTGTCGGTCAGTCGTTGTGGATGGCTGTCCGGTGTAGGGACCGGCTAGTGCAGCAGGCTGCCCTGGAGCTCCGCGCGGAGGTCCGGGGTGAGCACGCTGCCGGCCCGGTCGACCAGCAGCGCCATCTCGTAGCCCACGAGGCCGATGTCGCACTCGGGGTGGGCGAGTACGGCAAGCGAGGAACCGTCGGAGACCGACATGAGGAAGAGGAAGCCGCGCTCCATCTCCACCACCGTCTGCGCGACGGGTCCGCCCTCGAAGATCCGGGACGCGCCCGCGGTCAGCGAGGTCAGTCCGGATGCGACCGCCGCCAGCTGGTCGGCGCGGTCACGGGGGAATCCTTCGGACATGGCCAGCAGGAGTCCGTCGGCGGAGACCACCACCGTGTGCGACACCCCGGGGGTGTTGTCCACGAAATTGGTGATCAACCAGTTCAGATTCTGCGCCGCCTGGCTCATCGCGTTCAACTAACGCTCCTGCTGATGGTTCGGACCGAGGTGGAAGTTACCCGTGGTCGAGTTGTTCGCCTGTCGGCCCTGCTGGATGCCGCGGCGCAGATTGGTCAGCCGGCCGCGGACGTCGTCGGGTGCACGCGAGACCTGAGGGCCGGCCGTGTGGGCCTGCTCCTGCGCGGTCCCGGGTACGAGGTTGGCCTTCGGCACGCGCCGGGGGAGGCCGGAGGTGGTGACGCCGCCGGCCGCGGGCTTGCGCACCCGCTCGGCCTGGCGCACCAGCTCGTCGTTGGGCGAGGTCCGCCAGGCGGCCCCGCCGTTCTGTCGGCCGTCGGCGGGCGCCTGGGCGGACTGCTGGGGGACGACCGGGGTCTGCGTCGTCTGTGCCACGTCCGCCGGCGCCTGCTGCTGGGCCTGCTGGGCCTGGTCCTGGTGGAACCAGTTGGTCTCCAGCGTGTCGTACAGCGGGGTACGACCGTCACCCGAACCGGCCGGCGGCAGGGCCTCCGGACGGCGCGGCTGCTGGAGCGCCGGCTGCTGCGGTCCGGACTCGCCGCCGGTCTGCCGGCGCGGGGCCGGAGCCTGCGGCTGCTGCGGAGCCTGCTGCTGGGCCTGCTGCGCCTGCGGTACGTAGGGCTGCCGGCCGAACTGCTGCTGCTGGCCGCCCTGGTACCCCTGCGGAGCCTGCTGGCCCTGCTGCGGCGCCGCCTGCGGGGCACCGAAGTCGGGACGCGGGAACTGGCCGGTGGAGCCGGGGCCCTGCGGCGCGTCGAAGTCCGGGCGCGGGAACTGGCCCGTGGAACCGGGACCCTGCGGAGCGCCGAAGTCGGGGCGCGGGAACTGCGCCGTCGACGCCGGGTCCTGGACACCGCCCTGGTAGGCCTGCGGGGCCGGCCGGCCCTGGAGGGGGCGACCCTGCTGCGGTGCCGCCTGCGGGGCGCCGAAGTCGGGGGCCGGGAACTGGCCGGTGGAGCCGGGACCCTGCGGGGCCGCCGGAGCGCCGAACCGACCGGCCGCCTCCGGGTCCTCGTGGCCGCGCGGGGCGTCCAGCGGGGACATCTCCTGCTGCGGGCGCCGCACCGGCTGCTGCGCCGGGTCGTTGCCCCAGCTCGCGGCCTGCGGGCGCTGCGACTGGGGGTTGCCCCCCGGCAGCTCGGCGCGCGGGAAGTCGTAACCGCCGGACTGGCCGCCCTGCGGGGCCTGGCTCTGCGGGGCCTGGCCCTGCGGGGCGTGCTGCGGCGCACCCGGACCGGCCGGCCGGCCGGCCTGGCCGGCACCCTGACCGCCCTGACCGCCCTGGTTGCCCCACACGTCCGTACGGGACGGGATGGCGCTGGCCGCGCCGCCGATGAGACCGCCGCCACCGGGGCCCGGGCGCAGCGCGTCCGGGTTCTGCGGGGCCTGCGGCGTCTGCGGCAGCTGTCCGGTCTGGTCGAGCTGCGCGTTCTGCGGCTGCGGGGTGCGCGACTGCGGAGCGCCCTGCGGAGCGCCCTGCGGCGCACCCTGCGGAGCGCCGTCACGGCCGGGCAGCGCGGCCCGGGGACCGCTCGTACCGACCTGGCCGCGCGCGGCTCCGGCGCCGATCCGTCCGGCCGCCGCCGACGGCGCGCCGCCCGGACCGCCCGGACGTCCGCCCGCGGGGCCACCGGCCGTGCCGGGGCCGCCGGGGAGCCGGCCGCCCGGGGCGGAGGCGCCCTGAGGCATCGCGCCCTGGCCGCCCGCGCCCGGCTTGGGCATCGGCTTCTTGCCGCCCTGGGCGACGTCGACCGGGAGCATGACGAGCGCGGTGGTGCCGCCCGAGTCCGAGGGGCGCAGCTGGATGCGGATGCCGTGTCGCAGGGACAGGCGGCCGACCACGAACAGACCCATGCGGCGGGAGACGGAGACGTCCACGGTGGGCGGCGAGGCGAGCCGCTCGTTGATCGCGGCGAGGTCCTCGGGGGAGAGGCCGATGCCGGTGTCGTGGATCTCGACGAGCACGCGGCCGTCGGGCAGCGCGTGACCGGTGACCCGGACCTTCGTCTGCGGGGAGGAGAACGAGGTGGCGTTCTCCAGCAGCTCGGCGAGGAGGTGGACGAGGTCGTTGACGACCCGGCCGGCGACCTCGGTCGCCGGGACCGCCGCCAGTTCGATGCGCTCGTACTGCTCCACCTCGGAGGCGGCGGCACGGAGGACGTCGACCAGCGGGACCGGGCGGGTCCAGCGGCGGCCCGGCTCCTCGCCGGCGAGGACGAGGAGGTTCTCGCCGTTACGGCGCATACGCGTCGCGAGGTGGTCGAGCTTGAAGAGCGAGGAGAGCTGGTCCGGATCGGCCTCGCGCGACTCCAGTTCGGAGATGAGCGACAGCTGACGCTGGATGAGGCCCTGGGAACGGCGCGAGAGGTTGGTGAACATCGCGTTGACGTTGCCCCGGAGGAGGGCCTGCTCGGCGGCGAGGCGGACGGCCTCGCGGTGCACGTCGTCGAAGGCCGCGGCCACCTGGCCGATCTCGTCCCGGGAGTGCACACCGACGGACTCGACGGAGGTGTCGACGTCCTGCGGGTCGGACTCGGAGAGCTGCTTGACGAGCTCGGGCAGACGGTCCTGGGCGACCTTGGTCGCGGTGTCCTGGAGGCGGCGCAGCGAGCGGATCATGGACCGGGCCACGACGAAGGCGCCGATGAGCGAGACGCCGAGGACGAGCAGGATCAGCGCACCGTTGATGATGGCCTCGCGCTGCGACTCCTGGCGCAGCTCACGGGCCATCGTCTCCATGTCGCCGAGGAGACCGTCCTCGATGACGTTCATGGCGTTGATCTTGATGCCGTACTCGTCGGTGAAGTTCAGGTGACCGCGGCGGGTTCCGCCGGGCATCGCGTCGTCCGCGTTCAGCACGCGCTCGGCGTACTTGTCGGCGGCGACGATCGACGGGTTGGCACCGGTCAGGGACGCGGTCCGCTCGGCGGCGTCGCCACCGGTCGACTCGTAGATCGCCTGGAACGACTTGAACTCGACGCTCTCACTGTTGAGCGCGGCGTCGGCGTAGAGGCGGTCACCCTGCTGGATGCGGCCGGGGGTCTTGTCGTTCGGGGGCAGCGCGGCGGCGATGATCGCCTGCTGGATGGAGGCGTACTCCTTGGCGGACGAGAACGCGGCGAGCGCGCGGGTCCGCTTGATCATCTCCGGGTTGCTGGTCGCCTGCGCCATGTCCTGCGACAGGCTGAGCAGCGAGCGGATGAGACGGCTGTACGCCTCGACCGTCACCGAGTGGGCGACGCCCTTCTCGTAGGCGTTGCCGCGGATCGTGTTGAGCTGGATGACCTGGGAGGCGATCTGGCTGACGTTCTGGCGGATGCTCCGCAGCGCCTCGTCGCCCTCGGTGGTCGGGATGTCCTCGGTGGCGTCGAGGAAGGCCTTGTACTCGCGGTCCGTCTTCCGGCGCGGGTTGGCGACCTGGTAGTCGCTGACCGGGCGGCCGTTGGCCAGCGGACCGGCGGACAGGTCGCGCTCGGACTGCAGCGCCTGCGCGAGGTCGGTCGCCTCACGGGTCAGCTTGGTGAGCAGCTGCATGTGGTCGAGCTGCTCCATGTCCTGGAGCGACTCGCTGATGCGGATGCCGCCCAGGGTGGTCGCCGCCACCACGGGGAGGGTGAGGAGGGCGACGAGGCGCGTGGAGATGCGCCAGTTGCGAAGGGCTATTCGCGGGCCGACCTCGTTCTCGGAGCGGGGCTTGGCCGGCGTGGCCGCCGGCTCGGCGGACGCGGCCTTGCCGCTCGTCCTGCCGCCCGCGCGCCTGCCGCCGTCGCCGGCCTCGCCTGCGGGGCCCTGCCCCTGGTTCGGGGTGTGCGGGGCCGAGGGACCGCGGTCGGTCCCGGCACGCGGTTCCTGCTCCGCCTGAGCTTCCGCTCGGCTCTGGCGGGCCTGGGGAGAACCCGAGCCATCCCTCTTGAAACGTCCCTGCACTAGCGTCGCAACCTTTTGACCAGGCGTCCTTCCGGGTGAACGGAGCGGACGGTGTCGGCGTCGTCGGGGTACGTGTCGTACCCCAGGTGGTCATCGGTGACCGGCGCAGTTCCCCCTTCCCCGCCACTCGGCCGGCGCTGTTGCGCCCCCTGCGCGCCGGCTTGTTAACCGCGGCGGTGCGTGGAATTCCAGCACAGTGCCGGATCTCCAACAAGGGCCACGTGTCGCACTGTGAGGGGAATGACAACCTGTGCACGAAGTGTCACCCCATGTAGAAGATGATCAGGGAGGATCCGGACGTTTCTCCTCGAATGGTTCGCGGTGCCCGTGTGTCCCAGTCGGCATGATCAGGAGCGGAATAGAGCATTCAGTGGCGGAATGTCCCTTTCCGTAACCCCTGGCGACAGTCCGTAATGCCCGGAATGCGCCCCAACGGGTGAGCAAACTCACACGCGAATCGATGCCTCAGCCATGCATTCGAAGGGAATCGCATGTTTAGCCTGACGCTTTACACCCCTTCGCGCCCGCACGGGCGCCCGTCCCGGAACAAGGGCTGATCACCGCGATGAACACGACGACGCTCCGCACCACGGCCAACCCGCGCCGCTCCACCCTCGCCCACCTCGCGGACGCCGCACAGCTCGGCCGGGGCGCCCAGCCGGAGTACGCGGCCGAACTGCCGGGCAACACGGCCAACCCGCGCCGCACCGTCCTCATGCAGGCCCCGGCCCCCTACGAGCCCCAGCCGTACGCCAGCGCCACCCGCTGACCCGGCCGGGCCCCGCCCGCCCCGTTCGCCCCGGTGACATCGCCGGTCGGCCGCCCCGCGCCGCGTTAGCCTGGGGCGTCAGACTCCAGCCAGTACCAAGTGAGGGGCGACAGCACTCGTGCGCATCGCCAGATTCTCGATCGACGGCAATGTGGCCTTCGGCGCCGTCGAGGGCGAGGGAACCGTCGAGTCCGGCGGCCTTGTCCTCGACATCATCAAGGGCATCCCGTACACCGACTTCGAGCTCAGCGGCACCAAGGTCCCGCTGAGCAAGGTACGGCTCCTGCCGCCGGTGCTCCCCAACAAGGTCGTGGCCATCGGCCGCAACTACGCCGAGCACGCCGCCGAACTCGGCAACGAGGTCCCCGACGTCCCCGTCGCCTTCTTCAAGCCCACCACCTCGGTGATCGGCTCCGGCGACGCCATCGAGTACCCCTCCTTCTCCGACGAGCTGCACCACGAGGCCGAACTGGCCGTGGTCATCGGCCGCATGTGCCGCGAGGTGCCCCGCGAGCGCGTGAAGGACGTCGTCTTCGGCTACACCTGCGCCAACGACGTCACCGCCCGCGACGCCCAGCAGCGCGAGAAGCAGTGGGCCCGCGCCAAGGGCTTCGACACCTCCTGCCCCCTGGGCCCCTGGGTGGAGACCGACCTCGACCCGAGCGACCTGGCCATCCAGGCGACGGTCAACGGCGAACAGCGCCAGCTGGGCCGGACGAGCGACATGATCCGCTCCATCGAGGACCTGGTCGTCCACATCACCGAGGCCATGACGCTGCTCCCCGGCGACGTCATCCTCACCGGCACCCCCGCCGGGGTCGGCCCCCTCAACGTCGGCGACGAGGTCGCCGTCACCATCGAAGGCATCGGCACTCTCACCAATAGGGTGATCAAGCGTGGCTAACGCGAACATCCGCGTCCGTTTCTGTCCCTCGCCGACCGGCAACCCCCACGTGGGCCTGGTCCGCACCGCCCTCTTCAACTGGGCCTTCGCCCGGCACAACCAGGGCACCATGGTCTTCCGCATCGAGGACACCGACGCCGCTCGCGACTCCGAGGAGTCGTACGACCAGCTGCTCGACTCCCTCAAGTGGCTCGGCCTCGACTGGGACGAGGGCCCGGAGATCGGCGGCCCGCACGCGCCGTACCGCCAGTCGCAGCGGATGGACATCTACAAGGACGTCGCCGACAAGCTGCTCGCCGGCGGCTACGCGTACCCCTGCTACTGCACCACCGAGGAGCTCGACGAGCGCCGCGAGGCCGCCCGCGCCGCCGGCCGCCCCTCCGGCTACGACGGCCACTGCCGCGACCTCACCGCCGAGCAGAAGGCGGCGTACGAGGCCGAGGGCCGCCCGTCGATCGTCCGCTTCCGGATGCCCGACGAGCCGATCACCTTCACCGACCTGGTCCGCGGCGAGCTCACCTTCACCCCGGAGAACGTGCCGGACTACGGCATCCTCCGCGCGAACGGCGCCCCGCTGTACACGCTGGTCAACCCGGTCGACGACGCCCTCATGGAGATCACCCACGTCCTGCGCGGCGAGGACCTGCTCTCCTCCACCCCCCGCCAGGTCGCGCTCTACAAGGCGCTGATCGAGCTCGGCGTCGCCAAGGAGATCCCCTCCTTCGGCCACCTGCCGTACGTCATGGGCGAGGGCAACAAGAAGCTCTCCAAGCGCGACCCCCAGGCCTCCCTCAACCTCTACCGGGAGCGCGGCTTCCTCCCCGAGGGCCTCCTGAACTACCTGTCGCTCCTCGGCTGGTCGTTCTCGGCCGACCAGGACCTCTTCACCATCCCCGAGATGGTGGCGAAGTTCGACATCGCCGACGTCAACGCCAACCCGGCGCGCTTCGACCTCAAGAAGGCCGAGTCGATCAACGCCGACCACATCCGGATGCTCGACGTGAAGGCCTTCGCCGAGGCCTGCGAGCCCTGGCTCAAGGCCCCGCACGCCCCCTGGGCGCCCGAGGACTTCGACCGCGCCGCCTGGGAGGCCATCGCGCCGCACGCCCAGACCCGCCTGACCGTCCTCTCGGACATCACGGACAACGTCGACTTCCTCTTCCTCGCGGAGCCGGTCTTCGACCAGGCCTCGTGGGACAAGGGCATGAAGGGCGAGCCCGCCGCGCTGCTCACCACGGCCCGCGAGAAGCTCGTGGACGCCGACTGGAACGACCCCGAGTCGCTCAAGAACGCGGTCCTGGCCGCCGGCGAGGCCCACGGCCTCAAGCTCGGCAAGGCCCAGGCCCCGGTCCGCGTCGCGGTCACCGGCCGCACGGTCGGCCTGCCCCTGTTCGAGTCCCTGGAGATCCTGGGCAAGGACAGGACCCTGACCCGCATCGACGCGGCCCTGGCGAAGCTCGCCGGCTGAGCCCCGTCCTTCCGTCCCGTGGGGGCGGCGACCGGTAGCCCCGGTCGCCGCCCCCACGGCGTTGCCCACGCCGTTCCCGGCGGCGTTCCCCACTGCGTTCCCCACGGCGTTCCCTGCGGCGGGAAAAGGGTGCCGTGGGCCGGGGGAGCGGCGGTACGGTCGTGCCATGACCATCCGGGCGGTCCTCTGGGACGTGGACGACACGATCTTCGACTACGGGAGCGCCGACCGCGCCGGGATGCGCGCGCACCTGACGGCCGAGGGGCTGCTCGGCGGATACGGCTCCGTCGACCAGGCCCTGCTCCGCTGGAAGGAGCTCACGGTGCTGCACTGGCGCCGCTACGAGACCGAGGGCGGCGACTTCCAGGAACAGCGGCGGGCTCGGGTCCGGGACTTCCTCGGGGCGCCGGCGCTCTCGGCCGCCGGAGCCGACGACTGGTTCGACCGGTACGTCACCCACTACCAGGCCGCCTGGGAGCTGTTCCCCGACGCCCTGCCCGTCCTCGACCTGCTCGCGGGTGACTACCGTCACGCCGTGCTGTCCAACTCCAGCATCCACGCCCAGGAGCCCAAGCTCCGGGCGCTGGGCGTGCGCGACCGTTTCGAGGCCGTCCTGTGCGCCGCCGAGCTCGGTGTCGCCAAGCCGGCCCCGGAGGCCTTCCACGCCGCCTGCGCCGCCCTTGACCTGCCCCCGCGCCAGGTGGCGTACGTCGGGGACCAGCCCGACATCGACGCCCGCGGCGCCGTGGAGGCCGGGCTCCTGGGCATCTGGCTGGACCGCGCGGACACCGGCGGCCGACCCGAGCTGAAGCGGATCACGGACCTCCGCCAGCTTCCGGGGCTGCTCAGCGGGGATAGCCGTTTTGGAGCACCGTCCACCTTCGGGTAATGTTCTTCCTGCGCCGAGGGGAACAAGCCGAAAGGCAAGAACCCGGAAAGCGCAAGCCGAGCAGGATCCCCCTGGTGGGGACGTTGCCCCGGTGGCCTATGGTGTAATTGGCAGCACGACTGATTCTGGTTCAGTTAGTCTTGGTTCGAGTCCAGGTAGGCCAGCTCGCAGAGCTTCATCTGCAACCGTGGATGGCATCCACAAAGCCCCCGTTGTGTAGCGGCCTAGCACGCCGCCCTCTCAAGGCGGTAGCGCCGGTTCGAATCCGGTCGGGGGTACAGATCCTTCCCGCGGGATCACCTGGGTCGCACCCGGTGAACCCGATGCAGGATCGCTAGGGCCCCCGTTGTGTAGCGGCCTAGCACGCCGCCCTCTCAAGGCGGTAGCGCCGGTTCGAATCCGGTCGGGGGTACTGACTGGTTCTGAGTATCCAGTGGCCTATGGTGTAATTGGCAGCACGACTGATTCTGGTTCAGTTAGTCTTGGTTCGAGTCCAGGTAGGCCAGCGCAGTAAATTCACGCGATTCACTCGTGTGGAATCAAGATCTTGCCCCCGTTGTGTAGCGGCCTAGCACGCCGCCCTCTCAAGGCGGTAGCGCCGGTTCGAATCCGGTCGGGGGTACAAGACGGAGAAGCCCTTCCCTTCGGGGGAGGGCTTCTTCGCTGTTCGGTGCCGTACGCGGAACCCGTGCCGTGCGCGGACACAACTCCGGCCCACCGCTGCGGCGTTGAAGCGGTGGGCCGGGACGAACGGAGGGACGGGGCAGATCAGCCGTTGCGGCGGAGCGCCTCGGAGAGGCGGGCGGCGGCGTCGATGACCGCCTGGGCGTGCATGCGGCCCGGGTGGCGCGTCAGGCGCTCGATGGGACCCGAGACCGACACGGCGGCCACCACGCGGTTCGAGGGGCCCCGGACGGGCGCGGACACGGACGCGACGCCCGGCTCCCGCTCACCGATCGACTGGGCCCAGCCGCGGCGCCGTACGCCCGAGAGGGCCGTCGCCGTGAAGCGGGCGCCCTGGAGGCCGCGGTGCAGCCGCTCGGGCTCCTCCCAGGCCATCAGGATCTGCGCCGAGGAGCCGGCCTTCATGGTCAGCGTCGAGCCGACCGGCACGGTGTCCCGCAGGCCCGAGAGCCGCTCGGCCGCCGCCACGCAGATGCGCATGTCGCCCTGCCGGCGGTAGAGCTGGGCGCTCTCGCCGGTGACGTCGCGCAGGTGCGTCAGCACGGGGCCGGCGGTCGCGAGCAGGCGGTCCTCGCCGGCCGCGGCCGCGAGCTCCGACAGGCGCGGTCCGAGGATGAACCGGCCCTGCATGTCACGCGCCACCATCCGGTGGTGTTCCAGTGCCACGGCCAGTCGGTGTGCCGTGGGTCGTGCGAGTCCCGTCGCCGCGACCAGTCCTGCGAGGGTGGCCGGACCGGACTCCAGGGCGCTCAGGACAAGGGCTGCCTTGTCGAGAACGCCTACGCCGCTAGAGTTGTCCATGCAACGATATTCGCGTCTCACTCTGTGAAACGCAAGTTCAATTTTCCGAGGACCTTGGCACTCTGGTGATGCGGCCGCACAACGGCCCGCGAAACGGGTCTCTAGTTGTGCCGGCGTAGACGTCGGCCGGAGGGAAAGCGATGGGTAGGACACTCGCGGAGAAGGTCTGGGACGACCATGTCGTCCGGCGCGCCGAGGGCGAGCCCGACCTCCTCTTCATCGATCTGCACCTGCTGCACGAGGTGACCAGCCCCCAGGCCTTCGACGGCCTGCGCCAGAACGGCCGGCAGGTGCGGCGCCTCGACCTCACCATCGCCACCGAGGACCACAACACCCCGACCCTCGACATCGACAAGCCGATCGCCGACCCGGTCTCCCGCGCGCAGCTGGAGACCCTCCGGAAGAACTGTGCCGAGTTCGGCGTCCGGCTGCACCCGCTGGGCGACGTCGAGCAGGGCGTCGTCCACGTCGTGGGCCCCCAGCTGGGTCTGACCCAGCCCGGCACCACCGTCGTCTGCGGCGACTCGCACACCTCCACGCACGGCGCCTTCGGCGCGCTGGCCTTCGGCATCGGCACCAGCCAGGTGGAGCACGTGCTCGCCACCCAGACGCTGCCGCTGGCCCGCCCGAAGACCATGGCCATCACGGTCGACGGCGAGCTGCCCGAGGACGTCACCGCCAAGGACCTGATCCTGGCGATCATCGCCAAGATCGGCACCGGCGGCGGCCAGGGCTACATCCTGGAGTACCGCGGCTCCGCCATCGAGAAGCTCTCGATGGAGGCCCGGATGACCATCTGCAACATGTCGATCGAGGCCGGCGCCCGCGCGGGCATGATCGCCCCCGACGAGACCACCTTCGCCTACCTGGAGGGCCGCGCCCACGCCCCCGAGGGCGAGGACTGGGACGCCGCCGTCGCGTACTGGAAGACCCTGAGGTCCGACGAGGACGCGGTCTTCGACGCCGAGGTCGTCATCGACGCCGCCTCCCTGGCGCCGTTCGTCACCTGGGGCACCAATCCGGGCCAGGGCGCGCCGCTTTCGGCGAACGTCCCCGACCCCGCTTCGTACGAGGACGCTTCGGAGCGCCTGGCCGCCGAAAAGGCCCTGGAATACATGGGGTTGACCGCCGGGCAGCCGCTGCGCGACATCAAGGTCGACACCGTCTTCGTAGGTTCCTGCACCAACGGCCGCATCGAGGACCTGCGCAACGCGGCCTCGCTGCTGGAGGGCCGCAAGGTCGCCGACGGCGTCCGCATGCTGGTCGTCCCCGGCTCGGTCCGGGTCGCCCTGCAGGCCGTCGAGGAGGGCCTGGACAAGGTCTTCAAGGAGGCCGGCGCCGAATGGCGGCACGCGGGCTGCTCGATGTGCCTGGGCATGAACCCCGACCAACTGGCCCCCGGTGAGCGCTCCGCGTCCACCTCCAACCGCAACTTCGAGGGCCGGCAGGGCAAGGGCGGCCGGACCCACCTGGTCTCTCCCCAGGTCGCCGCCGCCACCGCCGTCCTGGGCCACCTGGCCTCCCCGGCCGATCTGTCCGACGTCGCCACCACCGCGGGGGTCTGAGGAACCATGGAAGCTTTCACCACGCACACCGGCCGGGCCGTCCCGCTGCGCCGCAGCAACGTCGACACCGACCAGATCATCCCGGCGCACTGGCTGAAGAAGGTCACCCGCGACGGCTTCGAGGACGGCCTCTTCGAGGCCTGGCGCAAGGACTCCGAGTTCGTCCTCAACCGCCCCGAGCGCCAGGGCGCGACGGTCCTGGTCGCCGGCCCCGACTTCGGCACCGGCTCCTCCCGCGAGCACGCCGTCTGGGCGCTCCAGAACTACGGCTTCCAGGCGGTCATCTCCTCCCGCTTCGCCGACATCTTCCGCGGCAACTCGCTGAAGAACGGCCTGCTGACCGTCGTCCTGCCGCAGGAGACGGTGGACGCGCTCTGGGAGCTGACCGAGGCCGACCCGACCGCCGAGATCACCGTCGACCTGGAGCGCCGCAAGGTCCTCGCCGCCGGGATCGACGCCGACTTCGAGCTCGACGAGAACGCCCGCTGGCGTCTGCTGAACGGCCTCGACGACATCAGCCTCACCCTTCAGAACGAAGCCGACATCGCGGCCTACGAGGCGACCAGGCCGTCCCACAAGCCCCGTACAATTACGGTCTGAGCAGCGCTTTTCCAAGACTGCGCCCCCCACCTCAAGGTGGGGGGCGCAGTCGCTTGTTGGGACCCTGTCGGGCGACAACTCGCCCTAGATGGCACAATCGGTGCATGGAACGCGACAGCCAACTCGAGCTCTACGAGGCAGTCGCCGCCCGATTGAAGGAAGCGCACACAAGGGTGCGCTCACTGCAAGTCCCGGAGGGCGTAAGGATGGCGCTGTCCCGGAAGCTGCTGGTCGTGACGGCCGCGGCGAAGCACGATCTCAAGGACGCGGCAGCGCGTCTGGACCGGTTGATGAAGGACCTCGACGAGGGCCGATTCCCAGAGGACGACTGACACCAGGAACTCCGCAACGGCTGTTCCACGTTGCGGCACTAGGGTGATTAGCCCGTTTCGTGTTTGATTTGCGGTATATACATGCCTAACGTGCGAAAAAGCTTGAACACTTTCGTTCTGGCAATGTCTCCGAAGGGGAAGACGTGAACAAGGCGCAGCTCGTAGAAGCGATTGCCGACAAGATGGGCGGTCGCCAGCAGGCCGCCGAAGCCGTCGACCACGTGCTCGACGCCATCGTGCGCGCCGTGGTCGGTGGCGACCGGGTCTCGGTCACGGGCTTCGGCTCGTTCGAGAAGGTCGACCGTCCGGCCCGCTACGCACGCAACCCCCAGACGGGTGAGCGCGTGCGGGTCAAGAAGACCTCCGTCCCGCGCTTCCGCGCAGGTCAGGGCTTCAAGGACCTGGTCAGCGGCTCCAAGAAGCTCCCCAAGGGAGGCGAGGTCTCCGTCAAGAAGGCCCCCAAGGGCAGCCTCACCGGTGGCGCCTCCGCGACGGTGAAGAAGGCCGCCGCGAAGAAGGCCACCACCGCCAAGAAGGCCGCCGCGAAGAAGGCGATGCCGGCGAAGAAGACCACGACGACGGCCGCCGCGAAGAAGGCGACGCCGGCGAAGAAGACCGCCACCACGGCCGCCGCGAAGAAGGCGACGCCGGCGAAGAAGACCGCCACCACGGCCGCCGCGAAGAAGGCGACCCCCGCCAAGAAGACCACCACGGCCGCCGCCAAGAAGGTCACCAAGGCCGCGGCGAAGAAGACCGCGCCGGCGGCCAAGAAGGCCACGGCGACGAAGGCGCCCGCCAAGAAGACGACGGCGCGCAAGACGACCGCCAAGAAGGCCGCCGCCAAGAAGTGAGGACGCGCGGGACACATCCGCCGGGCCGGGCTCCCCTCAGGGAGCCCGGCCCGCGGCGCGTCGGCGCGCCCGGCGGGTGTCCTGCCGGTCATGCCGGGCCCGAGGGCCCGGCCTGAGGGACGGGGCGCCCCTGGGGACGCGCGAAGGACCGGTCAGAAGGTCTGCAGCGTCACCAGTGTGATCCGCGAGCCCGCCCCCGAGGTGCCCGGCTCCGTCTCGATCCGCACCCGCTGGCCCGGCCGCAGCAGCAGCAGCCCGCCCGCCTCGAAGGCCGCCGCCCCGAACTCCACGGGGGTGCCGTCGTCGAGCAGCACACTGCCGCTGCGGGTCTCGGGGTCGTACGTGAACGCGGTCGCCTGCATGGTCCGCAGCCTATCCGGCCACCGGCAGCCACCGGGCGGCCGTCCGAGGGCCGAGCCCCAGCGCCCTGGCCGCCTCGAGGTCCTCCCCGGTGTCCACGTCCCGGCGTACGGAATCCACCCCGGCCGACCGGATTTCCACCGCTCCCGAAGCCAAATGCCGCAACCTCGACGCGCCCCCGAATGCCGGTTCCAATTCCACCCCCGGACCCGCCGAGAGGAATGTCGTACCTATTTCGGCGGCATCCGCGAGAAATGCCCTCGGAAAATTCAGGGCCGCGTCCAGGACCCGGGTCAGCTCCGCGGGCCGCAGGGCCGGCAGATCCGCGTTGAGCGCGGCCACGCGCGCGTGCGGCCGCCCGGCCCGCACCGCACGGACCCCGTGCGCGAGCGCCGCGTTGAGCCCGTCCGCCGGAAGGTCCTGCACGACCCGCGCGCCCAGCGCCGCCAGCGCCGAACCGGCCGCGGGATCGTCCGTGACGACCACCACATCCCGTACGCGCGCGCAGTTCAGCACCGCGCCCACGGTGTCCTCGGCGAACGCCAGCGCGAGCCGGGGGCGCAACCGGGCGCCCACCGCCGCCGCCAGTCTGCTCTTCGCCAGGGCGAGAGGCTTCAGGGGTACGACCAGCGACCAGCCGTCGTCCGTGTCCGTGTTCATCGGGGCCCATTCTGTCCCGCCCACGCGGTCCGCCGCGGGCCCCGGGGCGTACGGTGTCCTCGACAGACCAGGAGCACGGGGCGACACTTGACCCCCTGCCAGCCAGTCCCGGAGAAAGGTGTCCGAGTGCCCCGCCGCAGAATCGGCTTCTGGTACCGCCTCGCGGCGGTCATCGCCAAACCCCCCCTGGTGGTTCTGTTCAAGCGGGACTGGCGCGGTATGGAGCACATTCCGGCCGACGGCGGATTCATCACCGCGGTCAACCACAACTCCTACCTGGACCCGCTGTCGTACGCGCACTACCAGTACAACACCGGCCGCGTCCCGCGCCTCCTGGCCAAGGCGGCCCTCTTCAAGGCCCCCTTCGTCGGCATGATGCTGCGCGGCACCGGACAGATCCCGGTCTACCGCGAGACCACCAACGCGCTGGACGCCTTCCGCGCCGCCGTCGCCGCCATCGAGCGCGGCGAGTGCGTCGCCTTCTACCCCGAGGGCACCCTGACCCGCGACCCCGACATGTGGCCCATGGCGGGCAAGACCGGCGCCGCCCGCGTCGCGCTGCTCACCAAGGCCCCCGTCATCCCGGTGGCCCAGTGGGGCGCCAACCTCGCGATGCCGCCGTACGCCAAGGAGAACAAGTTCCGGCTGTTCCCCCGCAAGACGCTGATCGTGCAGGCCGGTCCGCCCGTCGACCTCTCCCGCTTCCACGGCCTGGAGCCGACGCCCGAGGTGCTCCGCGCGGCCACCGAGACCATCATGGCCGCCATCACCGCCCTCCTGGAGGAGGTCCGCGGCGAGAAGGCGCCCGCCGAACCGTACGACCACCGCAGGGCCCGCCTGGAACAGCGGCGCAAGGCCGCCGAGGAAGGCACCAAGTGACCAAGGCAGCCGTCTTCGGCAACGGATCCTGGGGCACCGCCTTCGCCATGGTGCTCGCCGACGCGGGATGCGAGGTGAGCCTCTGGGGCCGCCGCGCCGAACTCGCCAAGGAGATCAACGCCACCCGGACCAACCCCGACTACCTGCCGGGCGTCGAACTCCCGGGGACGATCACGGCCACCGCGGACCCGGCCGAGGCCGCCCACGACGCCGACTTCACCGTCCTCGTCGTCCCCTCCCAGACCCTCCGCGGCAACCTGGCCGCCTGGAAGCCGCTGCTCGCCCCGGACACCGTCCTCGTCTCCCTCATGAAGGGCGTCGAACTCGGCACCGCCAAGCGGATGAGCGAGGTCATCACCGAGGTCGCCGACGTGCCCGCCGAGCGCGTGGCCGTCCTCACCGGCCCCAACCTGGCCAAGGAGATCGCCGCCCGGCAGCCCGCCGCGGCCGTCGCCGCCTGCGTCGACGAGACGGTCGCCCAGCGGCTCCAGACCGCCTGCATCACCCCGTACTTCCGGCCGTACACCAACACCGACGTGGTGGGCTGCGAGCTCGGCGGCGCCGTGAAGAACGTCATCGGCCTCGCCGTCGGCATCGCCAACGGCATGGGCCTCGGCGACAACTCCAAGGCCACGCTCATCACCCGCGGCCTCGCCGAGACCACCCGCCTCGGCCTCGCCATGGGCGCCGACCCGCTCACCTTCTCCGGCCTCGCCGGCCTCGGCGACCTGGTCGCCACCTGCTCGTCGCCGCTCTCCCGGAACAACACCTTCGGCACCAACCTCGGCCGCGGGATGACCCTCCAGGAGACCATCGCGGCCACCAAGCAGACCGCCGAAGGCGTCAAGTCCTGCGAGTCCGTGCTCGATCTGGGCCGCCGCCACGGCGTCGACATGCCGATCACCGAGACCGTCGTCTCGATCGTCCACGACGGCAAGCCGCCGATCGTCGCGCTCAAGGAGCTGATGTCGCGCTCGGCCAAGCCCGAGCGCCGCTGACCCCGGCCCGGCGGGTGTGCCGCCCCCGCTGCGCCGTACGCGCGAGGCGGCAGCGGGGCGCTCAGCAGTTCGGGAGTCGCAGGGTACGCTCATCGCGATATGAGCGAGAACACCCAGAGCCCCCGCAAGCCGCGCGTGGCCGTCGTCTTCGGCGGACGCAGCTCCGAGCACGCCATCTCCGTCGTCACGGCCGGCGCCGTCCTGAGCGCCATCGACCGGGACAAGTACGACGTGCTGCCCATCGGCATCACGACGGACGGGCGCTGGGCGCTCACCGCCGACGCCCCCGAGCGCATGGCCATCGCGGACCGTGCCCTGCCGAACGTCGCCGACCTGGCCGAGTCCTCGGAGGGCGGCGTCGTCCTCTCCGTCGACCCCGCCAACCGCGAGGTCGTCCTCACCGAGCCCGGCGCCGTGCCGAAGGCCCTCGGCGAGGTCGACGTGGTCTTCCCCATGCTCCACGGCCCGTACGGCGAGGACGGCACCCTCCAGGGCCTCCTGGAGCTCTCCGGCGTCCCCTACGTCGGCGCGGGCGTCCTCGCCTCCGCCGTCGGCCAGGACAAGGAGTACATGAAGCGGGTGTTCGTCTCCTTCGGACTGCCCGTCGGACCGTACGAGGTCATCCGGCCGCGCGAGTGGGAGCAGAACCCCGCCGCCGCCCGCAAGAAGATCGTCGAGTTCGCCGCCGACCACGGCTGGCCGCTCTTCGTGAAGCCGGCCCGCGGCGGCTCCTCCATGGGCATCACCAAGGTCGACGACCTCTCCGGCCTGGACGAGGCCATCGAGGAGGCCCGCCGCCACGACCCCAAGATCCTCGTCGAGTCGCTGCTGCGCGGCCGCGAGATCGAGTGCGGCGTCCTGGAGTTCGAGGACGGCCCGCGCGCCAGCGTGCCGGCCGAGATCCCGCCCGTCACGAACCACGACTTCTACGACTTCGAGGCCAAGTACATCGACTCGGCCTCCGGCATCGTGCCCGCCCCGATCGGGGACGAGGCCACCGCCGAGGTCCAGCGCCTCGCCGTCGCCGCCTACGAGGCCGTCTCCTGCGAGGGCCTGGTCCGCGCCGACTTCTTCCTCACCGAGGACGGCGACTTCGTCATCAACGAGATCAACACCATGCCGGGCTTCACGCCGATCTCCATGTACCCGCGCATGTGGCAGGAGAGCGGCGTCGGCTACCCGGAGCTCGTCGACCGGCTCATCCAGGCGGCGCTGAACCGCTCCACCGGCCTGCGCTAGGCACGGCGGAACACCCGGTCCGGAGTTGCGGCTAGCCGCACTCCGGATCCAGGCCGCAGGGGACGGTCCTCGCCACGGGGGCGGCGAGATCCACGAGCGGCCCGACGTCGTGCGCGTACCGCTCGTCGAGGGCGACCTCGACGTAGGTCTTCCGGTACACGGTGGTGAAGCGGGGGCCGTCGTCCGTGGGCTCCAGCATCCAGCGCACGCCGTTCACGGAGACGCCCTGCGCCTTCGGATCGCTCATCTTTTCGGGCCGGGGGACCCCGCAGCGCAGTACGATCGCACCGTCACCCCACCCGGCGGTCAGCTCGGAGCCGGGCTCCGGATCACTCCGTTCCAGCCCCGCCACGGTGTCGGGAAGCTCCTTCGCCAAGGCCTGGCAGAAGGCGGCCTCCTCCACCGGGGGGCTGGGAACCTCGACGGACGCCGCGGCGCCCGTCGAGGAGCAGCCGGCGACGGCCAGCAGCAGGACGGCGGCCGACACGGCGGCGGGCAGGCCGAAAGGCCGGTGGGCAGACATCACCGGCCAAGGGTAGACGGGGGCTACAGATGAACGACCGGGCAGGTGAGGGTGCGCGTGATGCCTTCCACTTGCTGGACCTTGGCGACCACCATGCGCCCGAGCTCGTCGACCGTGTCCGCCTGCGCGCGCACGATGACGTCGTACGGGCCGGTCACGTCTTCCGCCTGGAGCACCCCCGGGATCTTGGAGATGGTGTCGGCGACGGTCGACGCCTTGCCCACCTCGGTCTGGATGAGGATGTACGCCTGAACCACGGAACCTCCAGGGCGACCACGAGGATCTTGTGGGAGAAAGGGACGCCACGGTACCGCGTCGCCGCGGGCCGCGGGGAGACCCGCGCGCCCCGGGACACCCGGGGTGTGGCGTACGCAGGACAGAAGTTGACGGTCTACTTGACGGTACCCAGCACGGTGACGGCCCGCGACCCGCGGCGCGCCCAGACGCGCCCCCGCCCGCCGGCCGGCACGAAGACACGAGGTGAGACGCGGTGAAGGGCACAGTCGGAGAGCTGGGCGAGTTCGGGCTCATCAGGGAGCTCACGTCCCGGCTCACCTCCACCCCCGCGGTGCGGATCGGGCCCGGCGACGACGCAGCGGTCGTCTCCGCCCCCGACCGGCGGGTGGTGGCCAGCACGGACATCCTCCTCGAAGGACGTCACTTCCGCCGCGACTGGTCGACGGCGTACGACGTCGGCCGCAAGGCCGCCGCGCAGAACCTCGCCGACATCGCGGCCATGGGCGCGGTCCCCACGGCGCTCCTCCTCGGCCTCGTCGTACCCGCCGAACTCCCCGTCACCTGGGCCACCGAACTCATGGACGGACTCCGCGACGAATGTCAGGTCGCGGGCGCGGCGGTGGTCGGCGGCGACGTCGTCCGCGGCGACACGATCACGGTCTCCATCACCGCCCTCGGCGATCTGCGCAACCACGACCCGGTCACCCGGGGCGGTGCGCAGCCCGGCGACGTCGTCGCCTACACCGGCTGGCTCGGCTGGTCCGCCGCCGGGTACGCGGTCCTCTCCCGCGGCTTCCGGTCCCCGCGCGCCTTCGTCGAGGCCCACCGCAGGCCCGAGCCGCCGTACCACGCGGGTCCCGCGGCCGCCGGGCTCGGCGCCACCGCCATGTGCGACGTCAGCGACGGCCTCATCGCCGACCTCGGCCACATCGCCGAGGCCAGCAAGGTCCGCATCGACCTGCGTTCCGGCCTCATCGACATCCCCACCCAGATGAACGACATCGGCCAGGCCGTCGGCGTCGACCCCATGCAGTGGGTGCTCACCGGGGGAGAGGACCACGCGATCGTGGCCACCTTCCCGCCCGACGTGAAGCTCCCCGCCCGCTGGAAGGTCATCGGGGAGGTCCTCAACCCCTCGGCGCTGCCGCAGGTCACCGTCGACGGGGCCCCCTGGCACAGCGTGGGCGGCTGGGACCACTTCGGAGAGACGGAGTGACCTCCGGGCCCCCGCTCGTGCTGACCGTCGCCGGATCCGACTCCGGCGGCGGCGCCGGCATCCAGGCCGACCTGAAGACGATGCTCGCGCTCGGCGTCCACGGCATGAGCGTGCTCACCGCCGTCACCGCCCAGAACTCGCGGGGCGTCCAGGGCGTCTGGGAGCTGCCCGTGGACGCCGTACGCGCCCAGTACCGGGCCGTCGTCGACGACATCGGCGTCCAGGCCGTGAAGACCGGCATGCTGGCCTCCGCCGCGCTCGTGGAGACCGTCGCCGAACTCCTCGCGGACACCGCCGCCCCCGTCGTCGTCGACCCGGTCGGGGTCTCCAAGCACGGGGACTCCCTCCTCGCGGAGGCCGCGCTCGACTCCGTCCGTACGACGCTGCTGCCGCGCGCGACCGTCGCCACCCCCAACCTGGACGAGGTGGCACAGCTCACAGGCGTCCAGGTGGCGGACGAGGGCGACATGAGGACGGCCGCCGAGGCCGTCCTGGAGTACGGCCCCCGCTGGGCCCTCGTCAAGGGCGGACACCTGCCCGGTGGCGGGGACGCCGTCGACCTGCTCACGGACGGCTCCGAGGAGCACTGGCTGCGCGCGCCGCGCCACGACAACCGGCACACCCACGGCACGGGCTGCACCCTCGCCTCGGCCGTCGCGTCGGGGCTCGCCATCGGCCTGCCGGTACCGGAGGCGGTGCGGCGGGCCAAGGAGTACGTGACGGGGGCCATCGCCGCCGGATTCGCCCTGGGCGGGGGCATCGGCCCGGTCGACCACGGCTGGCGCTTCAGGGGCTGACGGTTCCGGGGCCTGACCGATCGGGTCCCGAGGGTTCCGGGCGCCGACGGATCGGGTCCCGACGGATCCGGGCCCCGGCGGCGTCAGGGCGTGACGCCGCCGGGGCCCGACCGGTTTCGGGCCCTGATCGTTTCAGGGCATGGCAAAAGGCCGGTTCACCGAGGTGAACCGGCCTTTCAAGGCAACCGCAGGGGCTGCGCTACGACAGAACGTCGCAATTAGCGCGAGACCTTGCCGGCCTTGATGCACGAGGTGCAGACGTTGAGCCGCTTCGGCGTCCGACCGACCACGGCACGCACGCGCTGGATGTTCGGGTTCCAGCGACGGGACGTACGGCGGTGCGAGTGCGAAATGTTGTTGCCGAAGCCCGGCCCCTTGCCGCAGACGTCGCAGTTGGCAGCCACGGGTCACTCCAAAGACTTCAGGATTACAGTGAAATCCGGCGCACCGGAATCAGGAGTCTGAAGTGGCTTGCCGGGGAACGGCCCGGTGTGGACCGGGCAACCGAAGCAGCATACAACGCCTGCTTCGGTGGAACGAAACTACCATGGTCTCCGCCGACCTCGCCCCGGGCCCAGGTCACGGGCCGGACACCCCGGGTCTACCCTGCGGTGAGCTCACCGCCGAAGGAGGACCCCCGTTGTCGCGAGCCCTTCAGCCTTTCGAGGAGCTCGTCGAGCTCGACGCGGAGGCGCTCAGGACCTGGTCCGCGCGGGCGCTGGACGCCCTCGGCCGGGAGCGCGAGGAGATCGACGCGATCAACGTCTACCCGGTCGCCGACGGGGACACCGGCACCAACCTGTACCTGACGGCGGAAGCCGCCCACCAGGCCGTCGAAGCGGTCTTCACCGCCTCCGCGCCCGGCACCGCCGAAACCGTACGGGCCATGGCCCACGGCGCCCTGCTCGGCGCCCGCGGCAACTCCGGGACCATCCTCTCCCAGCTCCTGCGCGGCATGGCGGGCGTCCTCGCCGACGGGTGTGACGGTGATCACCTCGCCCGCGCCCTCGCGGAGGCCGCGACCTCGGCCCGCCGGGCCGTCGCGCACCCCGTGGAGGGCACCATCCTCACCGTCGCGACCGCGGCGGCCGGAGCCTGCGCCACGGGCGGCACGCTCGTGGACGTGGCCAGGAACGCCTACGACGGGGCCAGGACCGCCCTGGCGGCCACCTCCGGGCAACTGGACGTCCTCGAACGCGCCGGAGTCGTGGACGCGGGCGGACGCGGCCTCGTGACGGTCCTCGGCGCCCTCCTCGAGACCGTGACCGGACAGACCCCGCCCGACCCCGCCACGGCGCCCCGCCGCCCCGCCGCGCCCGAACCGCGCGAGGAGTGCGCCGGCGACGACGGTCCCGCCTACGAGGTGATCTACCTCCTGGAGGCCGACGACACCGCCGTCGAGACGCTCCGCGGGCGGCTCGACGCCCTGGGGGACTCCCTCGTCGTCGTCGGCGGCGACGGGCTCTGGAACGTCCACGTGCACGTCGACGACGCGGGCGCCGCCGTCGAGGCGGGCGTCGAGGCCGGCCGCCCGCACCGGATCCGCATCACCCACTTCGCCGCCGACA
Organism: Streptomyces sp. NPDC043176; assembly: GCF_056436715.1. NCBI lineage: Bacteria > Bacillati > Actinomycetota > Actinomycetes > Kitasatosporales > Streptomycetaceae > Streptomyces > Streptomyces sp. NPDC043176. The sequence goes on along the minus strand of NZ_JBWKCA010000014.1, from coordinate 93,757 downwards.
CCGCGCCGGCGGACGGACGCGGCGAACGCGCCCAGCGCGCCGTCGTCGCCGTCGTCCCCGGCGAAGGCCTCGCCGGACTGTGCGCCGAGGCCGGCGCGACCACCGTCCAGGCCCGGCCCGGCGAACCCCCCGCGGGCGACGAACTCGTCGACGCGATCAGGCGGGCCCACGCGCGCGAGGTCGTCCTCCTCCCCAACGACACCGACCTGCGCCAGACCGCCGCGGCCGCCGCCGAACGCGCCAGGGCCGAGGGCATCCGCGTCGCCCTGATCCCCACCCGCGCCGCCGTCCAGGGCATCGCGGCCCTCGCCGTCCACGAACCCGACCGGCGCTTCGACGAGGACGTCGTCGCCATGACCGCCGCCGCCGGCGCCACCCGCTACGCCGAACTCGCCGTCGCCGAACGCCAGTCCTTCACCTCGGCCGGCGTCTGCCAGGCCGGCGACGTCCTCGGCCTCATCGAGGGCGACGTCGCCGTCATCGGCACGGACCTCGCCGAGACCGCCCGCACCGTCCTGGACCGCATGCTCTCGGCGGGCGGCGAACTCGTCACCCTCGTCGTCGCCGACGACACCCCGCCCGACCTCGCCCCCGACCTGGAACGGCACGTCCGCCGCGGCTACCTGGCGGTCGACACCACCACGTACCACGCGGGCGCGGGGGCGCCGCCCCTGCTCATCGGGGTGGAATAGGCCCCCACCCGGCGGTCGTCCACAGCCTTCGCGCCGACTGTCGGTCCCTTGGTGTGGAATGGAACGCGTGCCCGCGCTCGACGAACCACTCAAGAAGTCCCTCGGTCCCGCCACCGCCAAGGTGATGGCCGAGGCACTCGACCTGCACACGGTCGGCGACCTGCTCCACCACTACCCCCGCCGGTACGCCGAGCGCGGGGAGCTGACCACCCTGGCCGACCTGCCGCTCGACGAGCACGTCACGGTGGTCGCCCAGGTCGCCGACGCCCGCGTGCTCACCTTCAACGGCGCCAAGGGACGCGGCCAGCGCCTCGAGGTGACCATCACCGACGGCAGCGGCCGCCTGCAACTGGTCTTCTTCGGCAAGGGCGTCCACAAGCCGCACAAGGACCTGCTGCCCGGCACCCGCGCGATGTTCGCCGGCAAGGTGTCGCTCTTCAACCGCCGCCTCCAGCTCGCCCATCCGGCGTACGAACTCCTCCGCGGCGACGCCGAGGAGGCCGTCGACACCTGGGCCGCGACCCTCATCCCGATCTACCCGGCCACCACCAAGCTGGAGTCCTGGAAGGTCGCCAAGGCCGTCGACGCGGTCCTGCCCAGCGCGGCCGACGCCGTCGACCCCCTGCCGCCCGCCCTGCGCGAGGGCCGCGGCCTCACCGACCTGCCCGACGCCCTGCGGAAGATCCACCGGCCGCGCACCAAGGCGGACGTCGCCGACGCCCGCGAACGCCTCAAGTGGGACGAGGCCTTCGTCCTCCAGGTCGCCCTCGCCCGCCGCCGGCACGCCGACACCCAGCTCCCCGCCGTCCCCCGCCGCCCCGCGCCCGACGGCATCCTCGACGCCTTCGACGCCAAGCTCCCCTTCACCCTCACCGACGGCCAGCAGAAGGTCTCCCAGGAGATCTTCGACGACCTCGCCACCGACCACCCCATGCACCGCCTGCTCCAGGGCGAGGTCGGTTCCGGTAAGACCATGGTGGCCCTGCGCGCCATGCTCGCCGTCGTCGACGCCGGGGGGCAGGCCGCGATGCTCGCCCCCACCGAGGTACTCGCCCAGCAGCACCACCGCTCCGTCACCGAGATGATGGGCGAACTGGCCGAGGGAGGGATGCTCGGCGGCGCCGAGCGCGCCACCAAGGTCGTCCTCCTCACCGGCTCCATGGGCGCCGCCGCCCGCCGCCACGCCCTGCTCGACCTGGTCACCGGCGAGGCCGGGATCGTCATCGGCACGCACGCGCTGATCGAGGACAAGGTGCAGTTCCACGACCTGGGCCTGGTCGTCGTCGACGAGCAGCACCGCTTCGGCGTCGAGCAGCGCGACGCCCTCCGGGGCAAGGGGAAGCAGCCGCCCCACCTGCTCGTGATGACCGCCACGCCCATCCCGCGCACCGTCGCCATGACCGTCTTCGGCGACCTGGAGACCTCCGTCCTCGACCAGCTGCCCGCCGGCCGGTCGCCGATCGCCAGCCACGTCGTCCCCGCCGCCGACAAGCCGCACTTCCTGGCGCGGGCGTGGGAGCGGGTCCGCGAGGAGGTGGAGAAGGGCCACCAGGCGTACGTGGTGTGCCCCCGCATCGGCGACGAGGAGGACCGGAAGAAGAAGGCCAAGGCCTCCGCCGAGGACGAGGCCGAGAAGCGTCCGCCGCTCGCCGTCCTCGACGTCGCCCAGCAGCTCGGCTCCGGGCCCCTCGCCGGGCTGCGGATCGCCGTCCTGCACGGCCGCATGCACCCCGACGACAAGGACGACGTGATGCGCCGCTTCGCCGCCGGCGAGCTCGACGTCCTCGTCGCCACCACCGTCATCGAGGTCGGCGTCAACGTCCCCAACGCCACCGCCATGGTGATCATGGACGCCGACCGCTTCGGCGTCTCCCAGCTCCACCAGCTCCGCGGCCGCGTCGGCCGCGGGTCCGCTCCCGGCCTCTGCCTCCTCGTCAGCGAGATGCCCGAGGCGAGCCCCGCCCGGCAGCGCCTGAACGCCGTCGCCTCCACCCTCGACGGCTTCGAGCTCTCCCGCATCGACCTCGAACAGCGGCGCGAGGGCGACGTCCTCGGCCAGGCCCAGTCCGGCGTCCGCTCCTCGCTGCGGGTGCTCACCGTCATCGACGACGAGGAGGTCATCGCCGCCGCCCGCGAGGAGGCCACCGACCTCGTCCTCGCCGACCCGGACCTCACCGCCCACCCGGGACTGCGCACCGCGCTCGACGCCCTGCTCAGCGAGGAGCGGGAGGAGTACCTGGAGAAGGGCTGACCACGCCCCCGCCGACGGCGGCCATATCCTGAGACGTACGCACTGGACGACGCAGGACGAGGACACCGATGACCCGCGTGATCGCCGGCACGGCCGGCGGGCGCCGCCTGGCCGTGCCGCCAGGCAACGGCACCCGCCCCACCTCCGACCGGGCGCGCGAGGGCCTCTTCTCCACCTGGGAGGCGTTCCTCGGCACCCTCGACGGGGCCAGGGTCGCCGACCTGTACGCGGGCTCCGGGGCCGTCGGCCTCGAAGCGCTCTCCCGGGGCGCCGCCCACGCCCTCCTCGTCGAGGCCGAGCCGCGCGCCGCCAGGACCGTCCGCGAGAACATCACCTCGCTCGGCCTGCCCGGCGCCGAACTCCGCACCGGCAAGGCGGAGCAGATCGTGACGGGACCGGCGCCGGCCGATCCGTACGACCTGGTCTTCCTCGACCCGCCGTACGCCGTCGAGGACGCCGATCTGCGCGAGATTCTCCTCACACTGCGCTCGGGGGGCTGGCTGAGCGAGGATGCCCTCGTCACCGTGGAGCGCAGCACTCGAGGCGGTGAATTCGGCTGGCCGACCGGTTTCGAACCCCTGCGGTCCCGTCGCTACGGTGAGGGAACGTTTTGGTACGGTCGCGCCGCCTCTACGTGCGAAGACGCACGATGACCGGACCGGAGAGCGAGGGACCCAAGTTGCGCCGCGCCGTCTGTCCGGGGTCATTCGACCCCATCACCAACGGACACCTCGACATCATCGCCCGCGCCTCCAAGCTGTACGACGTCGTGCACGTCGCGGTGATGATCAACCAGTCGAAGAAGGGCCTCTTCACGGTCGACGAGCGGATCGAGCTGATCCGCGAGGTCACCGCCGACTTCGGCAACGTCGAGGTGGAGTCCTTCCACGGACTCCTCGTCGACTTCTGCAAGCAGCGCGACATCCCCGCCATCGTGAAGGGCCTGCGCGCGGTCAGCGACTTCGACTACGAGCTGCAGATGGCGCAGATGAACAACGGCCTCACGGGCGTGGAGACGCTGTTCGTCCCCACCAACCCGACCTACAGCTTCCTCTCCTCCTCGCTGGTCAAGGAGGTCGCGGCCTGGGGCGGCGACGTCTCCCACCTGGTCCCGCCGGAGGTCCTCGGCCGGCTGACCGAGCGCCTGACCGGGAAGTGACGCGCGGCCACCACCGCTGACAGTCCGTCACCTGGTGTCGGACGGGAGCCGACTGCCCTTAAAGTCGTCCCGTCCGTCTCCATCCAGCTGTAGAGAGTGGCGAGCACCCGGTGGACGTGCAGAAGAAGCTCGACCAGATCGTCGCGACCGTGCAGGGCGCCCGCTCCATGCCCATGTCGGCATCCTGCGTGGTCAACCGGGCCGAGCTGCTCGCCCTGCTCGAAGAGGTGCGGGAGGCCCTGCCCGGCTCCCTCGCCCAGGCCCAGGAACTGATCGGCGGCCGCGAGCAGGTGGTCGAGCAGGCCCGCCAGGAGGCCGACCGGATCATCGAGGCCGCCCACGCCGAGCGGGGCTCGATCGTCTCCGACACGCAGGTCGCCCGGCAGTCGCAGGAGGAGGCCGACCGGATCCTCGCCGAGGCCCGCCGCGAGGCCGAGGAGGTCCGTGCCGAGGCCGACGACTACGTCGACTCCAAGCTCGCCAACTTCGAGGTCGTCCTCAACAAGACGATCGGCTCCGTCGACCGAGGCCGCGAGAAGCTCCTCGGACGCGGTCCCGGCCTCGACCGGGACGGCTACGCGGACGAGGACGCCCCGGAGTACAGCGCCGACCCGCAGACCCTGATCCAGCGGGCCGACGAGTACGTGGACGCCAAGCTCGGCGCGTTCGAGGCGGTGCTCAGCAAGACCCTGGAGGCGGTCGGCCGCGGTCGGCAGAAGCTGCACGGCCGGATCGCCAGCGACGACCTCGGCGAGCACATGGCCGCCCAGGACGGCCGCGACGCCGCCGTGCACACCAGCGACGCCGACTACCTGGCCGGCCTCGCGGAGCTCGCCGACCCCGAGCCGGCGCAGAACCGGGCCCCCGCGCAGATCCCCGCCCAGCAGCAGCCGGACCCCTACGGGTACCAGCAGCCGCAGCAGGACCCCGCGTACGCCTACCAGCAGCAGCAGCAGCAGCAACAGCAGCACGACCCGTACGCGTACCAGCAGCCCGATCCCTACGCGTACCAGGGGCAGTACGGCTACGAACAGCAGCAGTACGACCCCCGGGCCCAGGCCCACCAGCCGCAGCAGGCCGCCGCGCTCGACGAGACCAGCTTCTTCGACACGGGCATGATCGACCTGGAGCAGCTGCGCCGCTACGAGCAGGGGCAGTACGAACAGGGACAGTAAGGGGCACGGGGCCCGGATTGGGCCCTGAGCGAAGCGTCCAGTATCCTGGCTCTTCGGTCGCGCGTATGCCCGCGACCCTTGCTGCCCACGTCTGGCAGCCTCCTCACGTTGAGAACGATCCGAAAGCAGGAAGAGCCCTGAGTACGCGCCTCGACCACCGCAACCCCCTCGTGTTCGACACGCACGAGCTGGGGCGGCGTCCTGGTGCCCTCCAGCGGATCTCGCGTTCGGTCGAGGCCCCCGCGGCCCTCGGCGTCGAAGGAGTGATCGGAGTGCCCGAGGGCTCTCCGGTGGAAATCGATCTCCGTCTTGAGTCGGTCATGGAAGGGGTGCTTGTCACAGGCACCGCCCGTGCATCGGCCGAGGGGGAGTGCGTAAGGTGTCTGGAGCCCGTCGAGCTCGATCTCGACGTGGACTTCCAGGAGATGTTCTCGTACCCCGACTCCGACGACCGGGGCCGCTCCAAGGCGGCCGCGGACGACGAAGCCGAGGACGACGAGGACATGATCCCCCTCGAGGACGGCATGTTCGACCTCGAACCCGTGCTGCGTGATGCGGTGGTGCTCGCACTGCCGATGCAGCCGGTGTGCCGGGAGGACTGTGCGGGTCTGTGCTCCGAATGCGGAGCCGACCTGAACGAGAACCCGGAGCACCACCATGACGCCGTCGACATTCGTTGGGCGGCACTGCAGGGACTCGCCGGTTCGCTGGGAACCGATGAGAAGGACAACATGAGCGGCAAAGCCTCTGACGGGGACGTCCGAAGCGCCGCCGAGAAGCAGGAGAAGTAGCCGTGGCTGTTCCGAAGCGGAAGATGTCGCGCAGCAACACGCGCCACCGCCGGTCGCAGTGGAAGGCTGCGGTCCCCACCCTGGTTTCGTGTGAGCGTTGCCAGGAGCCGAAGCTGCAGCACATCGCGTGCCCGAGCTGCGGCACCTACAACAAGCGCCAGGTCCTCTCGGTCTGAGTGGCTGGTGAGAGGCACGATGTCTGAGAACATCAGCGCAGCCTCGTCCCACACGCTTCTGGAAGGGCGGCTCGGCTATCGGCTCGAGTCCGCCCTTCTGGTGCGTGCGCTGACGCACCGCTCGTACGCGTACGAGAACGGCGGTCTGCCCACCAACGAGCGTCTCGAGTTCCTCGGGGACTCGGTGCTCGGCCTGGTGGTCACCGACACGCTGTACCGCACCCACCCCGATCTGCCGGAAGGCCAGCTGGCCAAACTGCGGGCCGCGGTGGTCAACTCTCGTGCGCTGGCGGAGGTCAGCCGTGGCCTGGAACTCGGCTCCTTCATCCGGCTCGGCCGGGGCGAAGAGGGCACGGGCGGTCGGGACAAGGCATCCATCCTCGCCGACACCCTCGAAGCGGTGATCGGCGCGGTCTATCTCGACCAGGGCCTCGACGCGGCGTCCGAGCTGGTGCACCGGCTCTTCGACCCGCTGATCGAGAAGTCCTCCAACCTCGGTGCCGGCCTGGACTGGAAGACCAGCCTCCAGGAGCTCACCGCGGCCGAGGGCCTGGGCGTCCCGGAGTACCTCGTCTCCGAAGAGGGCCCGGACCACGAGAAGGTCTTCACGGCTGCCGCCCGCGTCGGTGGTGTCTCGTACGGCACCGGCACCGGCCGCAGCAAGAAGGAAGCGGAGCAGCAGGCCGCCGAGTCCGCGTGGCGCGAGATCCGCGCGGCAGCGGACGAACGCGCGGCAGCGGCGAAGGCCGTTGCCGAGGCGGACACGGGAGAGGTCGCCGACCCCTCTCCGACCGCCCATCGGGCGTCGGCCTGACGGCCCGCACCCACCGCTTCCCGAGAACCCCGCCCCAGGGCGGGGTTCTCGTCTTTCCGCCGCCGTTGCGCCGGTAGGGTTGAACCGCTGTCGAAGACGTCCGGAGGAGTCCCCGTGCCCGAGCTGCCCGAGGTCGAGGTCGTACGGCGCGGTCTGGAGCGCTGGGTCGCCGGGCGGACCGTGACCGAGGTCGAGGTGCTGCACCCGCGGGCCGTACGGCGCCACCCGGCGGGCGGCGAGGACTTCGCGGCCCGGCTGAAGGGGCAGCGGTTCGAGGTGGCGAGGCGGCGCGGCAAGTACCTCTGGCTGCCGCTCGCCGACACCGGCACCTCCGTGCTGGGACACCTCGGCATGAGCGGCCAGCTCCTCGTCCAGCCGGAGGACGCCCCGGACGAGAAGCACCTCCGCATCCGCCTCCGCTTCGACGACACGGCCGGCACCGAGCTCCGCTTCGTCGACCAGCGCACCTTCGGCGGGCTCTCGCTCCACGACCAGACGCCGGACGGGCTGCCCGACGTCATCGGGCACATCGCCCGTGACCCGCTGGACCCCGAGTTCGACGACGCCGCCTTCCAGGCCGCGTTGAGACTGCGCCGTACGACCGTCAAGCGGGCGCTCCTCGACCAGTCGCTGATCAGCGGCGTCGGCAACATCTACGCCGACGAGGCGCTCTGGCGGTCCCGGCTGCACTACGACCGCCCCACGGCGACCCTGACCCGGCCGCGCTCGGCCGAGCTCCTCGGGCACGTCCGGGACGTGATGAACGCGGCGCTCGCGGTGGGCGGCACCAGCTTCGACAGCCTGTACGTGAACGTCAACGGCGAGTCCGGCTACTTCGACCGCTCGCTCGACGCCTACGGGCGTGAGGACGAACCCTGCCACCGCTGCGGGACGCCGATGCGCCGGCGGGCCTGGATGAACCGGTCCAGCTACTTCTGCCCGCGCTGCCAGCGGCCGCCGCGGGCGACCTGATCCCGCCGGGCGGTCAGCCCGTCACGGGGACCGCGCGCCCCGCGTCGTAACTCTCCCGCGCGGCCTCGACCTGGGGCATCCGCCCCTCCACCAGCTGGATCAGGCCGATCAGCCGCTCCGCGATCTCGCGGCCGAGCGGCGTGAGCCGGTAGTCGACCCGGGGCGGGTTCGTGGGCTGCGCGTCGCGGTGGACGAGACCGTCGCGCTCCAGGGCGTGCAGGGTCTGCGACAGCATCTTCTCGCTGACGCCGTCGACCCGGCGCCGCAGCTCGTTGAAGCGGAACGTCCCGTCGTACAGCGCGCCCAGGGTCAGGCTGCCCCAGCGTCCCGTCACGTGCTCCAGCGTGCCTCGCGAGGGGCAGGCACGCGCGAACACGTCGTAGGCGAGGTCATCGGTCATGCCTCTACCGTACTCCCGCACAGCGCTTACCGTCACGAGGGCGCTATCGACAGGCTTGCGCTTTCCAAAAGTTAGTGCTTTGCTTCTGAGCGTTCGCCTGCCGACCCTTTCGAGGAGCTCCTTGTGACCACCCCCGTCGTCTCCATCGCCTTCCACTCCGGCTACGGCCACACCGCCGTCCTCGCCGAGGCCGTCCGGGCCGGCGCCGCCGACGCGGGCGCCACCGTCCACCTGATCAACGTCGACGGGATCAGCGACGCCGAGTGGGAGCTCCTGGACGCCTCCGACGCGATCGTCTTCGGCTCCCCGACGTACATGGGCACCGCCTCCGGCGCCTTCCACCAGTTCGCCGAGGCCACCTCGAAGCGCTGGTTCACCGACGCCTGGCTGGACAAGCTCGCCGCCGGCTTCACCAACTCCGGTTCCAAGAGCGGCGACAAGCTCCACACCCTGCAGTTCTTCCAGACCCTCGCCGGCCAGCACGGCATGACCTGGGTCAACCTCGGCCTGAAGCCGGGCTGGAACAGCAGCGAGGCCTCCGAGAACGACCTCAACCGCCTCGGCTTCTTCGCCGGCGCCGGCGCCCAGACCCACACCGACCTCGGTCCCGAGGGCGTCCACAAGGCCGACGTCGCCACCGCCGAACACCTCGGCCGCCGCGTCGCCCTCACCGCCCGCACCTTCGCCGCCGGCAAGGCCGCCGCCTGACCTCTCCCCGCCCCCGGCCCCGTACGGCCCGTACCCGCAAGGGCCCGCCCCCACCCAGACCCCGCCCCTGAGCGCCGGTACGCGAGAGGGCCCCGTCACCTCCAAGGTGGCGGGGCCCTCTCGCGCGCGTCCCGGGCGGCTCAGTAGCCGAAGTCCTGGGTCCACCAGGGGCCGCCGTCGGCGAAGTGGACGCCGACGCCGAGGGTGGTGAAGTCGCAGTTGAGGATGTTGGCGCGGTGGCCGTCGCTGTTCATCCAGGAGGTCATGACGGAGGCCGCGTCGACCTGGCCGCGGGCGATGTTCTCGCCGCCCATGCCGGAGACGCCCGCCTGCTGGGCCCGGGACCAGGGGGTGTCGCCGTCGGGGTCGGTGTGGCCGAAGAAGCCGCGGGCGGCCATGTCGGCGCTGAAGGCGCCGGCCAGGGTCGCGAGGCGGGCGTCGGCGCGGACCGGGGTGCAGCCGACCTTGGCGCGTTCGACGTTGACGAGTCGGAGGACCTCCGACTCGGCGGCATCGCCGCGGTCGGCGGTGGAGGTGACCACGGCCTTCTCGGTCGGCGCGGCGGTCGTCGGGTCCGGCTTCGGTGCGGCTGCCTTCGGTGCGGCTGCCTTCGGCGCGGCTGCCTTCGTCGTGGGCGCCTGGGTCGTCGGCGTCTTGGTGACCGGTGCCGGGGAGGCCTTCGGCTTCGCGGCGGCCGTCGTCTTCGACGGGGTGGGCGTCGGCTTGGGGGTGGCCTTCGGGCTCGGCTTCGCGGACGGGGTCACCGAGGGGGAGGCGGAACGCCCGCCGGACTTCCCGGTGCCCGTGCCCGCACCCGTGCCCGTACGGCCCGCTTCGCCGGCGGGGGTCTGGGTGGAGCCGCCCTGTGTGGTCAGTTCCGGGGCCTGACGGGTCACCGGCCGCTGCTCGCCGCTGCCGGCGCTGCCGATCGTGAAGGTGTCCCCGCCCGGCAGGAGTCCCGAGGTGACGGCGACGGCGCCCACGGCGACCGCCGCGGAGACGCCGAGCAGTCCGGTGCGCACGGGCCGCCTGCGGCGGGCACCCGGGTGCCGGCGGTCCGAACCGGCCGCGTAGTCTTCTGCGGCGGGTGCGGCGCCGGAGCGACGGTGGCGTCCCATCTGCTCTGCCTTCCTGCTGGTCTCTTGCCGAGTCTTTGCTGATCTTTGCTGTCGGTACCGTTCCGGTTCGACGTTCGAACGGTGCGCGCCCGAATGGGTGAGGCGTGTCCGTCGGGACTGTATACGCCAGGAGGCGCGGGGGCGATGTACGCATCGGGCAATCCGCCCGTTAGCGTGCAGCCATGAGCGACGACGTACGGATGACCGCCTGGGTGCGCGGCCGGGTGCAGGGAGTGGGCTTTCGCTGGTTCACCAGGGCAAACGCCTTGGAGATCGGCGGCCTGGTGGGCTTCGCCCTGAACCTCGACGACGGCCGGGTGCAGGTGGTGGCCGAGGGGCCGCGTGAGAATTGCCACCGTCTGCTCGACTGGCTGCACTCCGCCGACACACCCGGACGCGTGGACGGCGTCACTGAGATCTGGGACACCCCGCGCGGCGGTTACGAGACTTTCGCCATCCGCTGACCGTCACGCTCCGACGCCCCGTCCGGTGACCGAACGGGGCGTCGAACGGACGCGCGGTAACGGTCGCGCGAGAGGGAAACGGCCTGGTGGTTGCCAATATGCGCCCGTCGTGCCAGGCTGCCGCTTAAGGATGATCGCGACGCCCCCAGGCACCGAGTTGCGAGGTCCCGCCGCGTGCTGAGCGGTGGTGGCCCCCTCGGTCTGCCCTTCAGACGGGGCGTGATCGTGTTGACCGTCAAACTTTTTGGTGAGACTCTGGAAGCCCCGCGCACCTTAGCTGTTCGGCAGTGGAACCGGCACCACTAGCAGTACTGCCGAGCACCGCGGGTGCGAATCCCTCACGACCCATACCGCTACGGTCGGTCACTCATTGTGGAGGACCATCCATCATGGCAAAGGCGCTTCTCGGTTACGTCGGCGGCTCCGACCCGCGACTCCTCGCCGAGATGCGACGGCTTCAGCAGCGCGTCCAGGACCTCGAATCCGAGCTGGTACGGATTCAGTCCGAGAACGACTCGCTCGCCGCTGCCGCCGCTCAGCACCAGGGAGAGTCGCTGCTCAACAGCATCGACCTCGACGTACCCCAGGCGGAGCCTGCGCTCACCTGACAACCCAGCCCCCAGGGGCCAGGTGGGAAACACTCCTTGCAAGGGGCGCTTCGGCGTCCCTTCTCTCTTTCACCCGTCGTTTCCCCCGCGTACCACCCCTCCTCACCCGAGGATCTTCCCTCCGCCTTCGCGGGTGAAACGCGCGGGCCCCGGTAGAGTCCCCGGGGTGCACCTCAAGGCCCTGACCCTCCGCGGATTCAAGTCGTTCGCCTCGGCCACCACCCTCCGGTTCGAGCCAGGGATCACCTGCGTCGTGGGGCCCAACGGATCGGGCAAGTCCAACGTGGTGGACGCCCTGTCCTGGGTCATGGGCGAGCAGGGCGCCAAGTCGCTGCGCGGCGGCAAGATGGAGGACGTCATCTTCGCCGGCACGACCGGGCGCCCGCCGCTCGGCCGCGCCGAGGTCTCGCTGACCATCGACAACTCCGACGGCGCGCTGCCCATCGACTACGCCGAGGTCACCCTCACCCGGATCATGTTCCGGGGCGGCAGCAGCGAGTACCAGATCAACGGCGACACCTGTCGGCTGCTCGACTTCCAGGACCTGCTCTCCGACTCCGGCATCGGGCGCGAGATGCACGTCATCGTCGGACAGGGCCAGCTCGACTCCGTGCTGCACGCCGACCCGATGGGCCGCCGCGCCTTCATCGAGGAGGCCGCGGGCGTCCTCAAGCACCGCAAGCGCAAGGAGAAGGCGCTGCGGAAACTGGACGCGATGCAGGCCAACCTCGCGCGCGTGCAGGACCTCACCGACGAGCTGCGCCGCCAGCTCAAGCCCCTCGGCCGACAGGCCGCCGTCGCCCGCCGGGCCGTCGTCATCCAGGCCGACCTGCGCGACGCGCGCCTCCGCCTGCTCGCCGACGACCTCGTGCGCCTCCAGCGGGCCCTGGCCGCCGAGGTCGCCGACGAGGCGGCGCTGCTCGCCCGCAAGGAGACCACCGAGGCCGAGCTGCGCGCCGCACTCGCCCGCGAGGCGGACCTCGAAGCGGAAGCCCGCGCCCTGGTGCCCCGGCTGGAGCGCGCCCAGCAGAGCTGGTACGCACTCTCCCAGCTCGCCGAGCGCGTCCGCGGCACCGTCTCGCTGGCCGACGCGCGCGTGAAGAGCGCCACCGCCGCGCCCGCCGAGGAACGGCGCGGCCGCGACCCGGAGGACCTGGAACGGGAGGCCGCCCGGGTCCGCGAACAGGAGGCGGAGCTCGAAGCCGCCCTGGAGGCGGCCGAGCGCGCCCTGGAGGACACCGTCGCCCACCGCGCCGAACTGGAGCGGGCACTGACGGCCGAGGAACGCCGGCTCAAGGACCTGGCCCGCGCCATCGCCGACCGGCGCGAGGGCCTCGCCCGGCTCCACGGCCAGGTCAACGCGGCCCGCTCGCGCGCCGCCTCCGCCCAGGCCGAGATCGACCGGCTGGCCGCCGCCCGCGACGAGGCGGGGGAGCGGGCGGTCGCCGCCCAGGAGGAGTACGAGCAGCTCAAGGCCGAGGTCGACGGCCTCGACGCGGAGGACACCGAGCACGCCGCACGGTACGAGGCGGCCCGCCGCGAACTCGCCGACGCGGAGGCCGACCTGAGCGCCGCCCGCGAGGCCGCGGGCACCGCAGAGCGCCGCCGCGCCGCGACCCGGGCCCGGCACGAGACCCTCGCCCTCGGCCTGCGCCGCAAGGACGGCACGGGCGCGCTGCTCACCGCCGGCCTCACCGGACTCCTCGGCCCGGCGGCCGAACTCCTCACCGTCACCCCGGGATACGAGATTCCCGTCGCCGCCGCCCTCGGCGCGGCCGCCGACGCGGTCGCGGCCACCGGCCCCTCCGCCGCCGCCGACGCGCTCCGCCTGCTGCGCAAGCAGGACGCGGGCCGCGCCTCGCTGCTCCTGACCGGCGCCCCCGAACCGGCCCCCGCCGCCGACGCCGACGGGCACCTCCACGCCGCCGACCTGGTGCGGGGGCCCGACGAACTCATGGGCGCCGTCCGTCGGCTGCTGGCCGGCGTCGTGGTCGTCGAGGACCTGGACGAGGCCGCCGAGCTGGTCGGGACCCGGCCCGCGCTGACCGCGGTCACCGCCGAGGGGGACCTGCTCGGCGCCCACTTCGCCCAGGGCGGCTCCGCCGGGGCGCCCAGCCTGCTCGAAGTCCAGGCCTCGGTGGCCGAGGCCGCCGCGGAGCTCGACGAACTGGCCGTCCGGTGCGAGGCGTTGGCCATCGAGCAGCGCGAGGCCGACGAGCGGCGCCGTACCGCGGGCGCGCTCGTCGAGGAGCTCGACGCCCGCCGCCGGGCCGCCGAGCGCGAGAAGTCCGCCGTCGCCCAGCGGCTCGGCCGGCTCGCCGGCCAGGCCAGGGGAGCGGCGGGGGAGGCCGAGCGGACCGCGGCGGCCGCCGCCCGCGCCCAGGAGGCACTGGAGAAGGCCACCGCCGACGCCGAGGAGCTGGCCGAACGGCTGCTCGTCGCCCAGGAGGCCACCGCGTTCGGGGACGGCGAGGACGAGCCCGACACCTCGGTCCGCGACCGGCTCGCCATCGACGGCTCCAACGCGCGCCAGACCGAGATGGAGGCGCGGCTCCAGGTCCGTACCCACGAGGAGCGGGTCAAGGGGCTCGCCGGCCGGGCCGACTCGCTCGACCGGGCCGCCCGTGCCGAACGCGAGGCACGCGTGCGTGCCGAGCAGCACCGGGCCCGGCTGCGCCACGAGGAGCGGGTCGCGGGCGCGGTCGCCGCCGGCGCCCGCGCGCTCCTCGCCCATGTCGAGGCCTCGCTCGTCCGCGCCGACCAGGAGCGGGTGGCGGCCCAGTCCGCGAGGGCCGACCGCGAGGAGGGGTTGAGGTCCGCCAGGACCCGCGCCCGGGACCTCAAGGTCGAGCTCGACAAGCTGACCGACTCGGTCCACCGGGGCGAGGTGCTCGGCGCCGAGAAGCGGCTGCGGATCGAGCAGCTGGAGGCGAAGGCCCTGGAGGACTTCGGCGTCGAGGCGACCGACCTGGTCGCCGAGTACGGCCCCGACCAGCCCGTGCCCCCGTCACCCGCCGAGGACGGATCAGACCGCGGAGGAACGGCCCGGAGCGACATCGACCCGAACGGCACCGGCCGCGAAGGAACCGCCCGGAGCGACATCGACCCGAACGGCACCGGCCGCAGCGGCGAGGCCCGGGGCGACGCGGCCCGGACCGGCGGGGCCCGGGCCGGCGCGGACGACCAGGCCGCCGCGCCGCGCCCGTTCGTCCGTTCGGAGCAGGAGAAGCGGCTCAAGGCCGCCGAACGGGCGTACCACCAGCTCGGCAAGGTCAACCCGCTGGCCCTGGAGGAGTTCGCGGCGCTCGAGGAGCGGCACCGGTTCCTCTCGGAGCAGCTGGAGGACCTGAAGAAGACCCGGACCGACCTGCTTCAGGTCGTGAAGGAGGTCGACGTGCGCGTCGAGCAGGTCTTCACGGAGGCCTACCGGGACACGGCCCGCGAGTTCGAGGGCGTCTTCTCGCGGCTCTTCCCGGGCGGCGAGGGCCGGCTGATCCTCACCGACCCGGACAACATGCTCACCACCGGCGTCGACGTGGAGGCCCGCCCGCCGGGCAAGAAGGTCAAGCGCCTCTCGCTGCTCTCGGGCGGCGAGCGGTCGCTGACGGCCGTGGCGCTGCTCGTCTCCATCTTCAAGGCGAGACCCAGCCCGTTCTACGTGATGGACGAGGTCGAGGCGGCGCTCGACGACACCAACCTCCAGCGGCTGATCCGGATCATGCAGGAGCTGCAGGAGTCCTCGCAGCTGATCGTGATCACCCACCAGAAGCGGACGATGGAGGTCGCGGACGCGCTGTACGGCGTCTCCATGCAGGGCGACGGCGTCTCGAAGGTGATCAGCCAGCGGCTTCGCTGAACACCACTTCTTCAAGTCTTGAACACAAAGGTCACCGTAGGAGTTATAAAGTCACACGACATCGACTATTGACTTCGAAACTTGAAGGCATAGTCTCTGCAACGTTGCTTTTACCTTCACGTGGTGGGCGGCGTGAAGTTGTGCGCCACTGGAAGGGCTTCCCCCCACCGAGGAGTCCATGTGCCCCACACCGCGCAGGCGCCCACGCCGCCGCCTTCCGAAGGCCGAGCCGCCCACCCGGACCACCTCGGCCACGTCATCTTCATCACCGCTTCCGCCGCGATGGGCGGATTCCTCTTCGGCTACGACAGCTCCGTGATCAACGGCGCCGTCGAGGCGATCCGGGACCGCTACGACATCGGCTCCGGGACCCTCGCCCAGGTCATCGCCATCGCGCTGATCGGCTGCGCCATCGGCGCCGCGACCGCGGGCCGGATCGCCGACCGCATCGGCCGCATCCGCTGCATGCAGATCTCGGCGGTGCTGTTCGCCGTCAGCGCCGTCGGCTCCGCGCTCCCCTTCGCCCTCTGGGACCTCGCCTTCTGGCGGATCATCGGCGGCTTCGCCATCGGCATGGCCTCGGTCATCGGCCCCGCCTACATCGCCGAGGTCGCCCCCGCCGCCTACCGCGGCCGTCTCGGCTCCTTCCAGCAGGCCGCGATCGTCATCGGCATCGCCATCTCCCAGCTCGTCAACTACGGCATCCTCCAGCTCGCCGACGGCGACCAGCGCGGCGAGATCGGCGGCCTGGAGGCCTGGCAGTGGATGCTCGGCGTGATGGTCGTGCCCGCGCTCCTCTACGGGATGCTGTCCTTCGCCATCCCCGAGTCGCCCCGCTTCCTCATCTCGGTCGGGAAGACCGACCGCGCCAAGGAGGTCCTCGCCGAGGTCGAGGGGCACGGTGTCGACCTCGACCACCGCGTCGCCGAGATCGACCGGGCCATGCGCAGCGAGCACAAGTCCACCTTCAGGGACCTGCTCGTCGCCGGCAGCAGGTTCCGCCTGCTGCCGATCGTCTGGGTCGGCATCGGACTCTCGGTCTTCCAGCAGCTCGTCGGCATCAACGTCGCCTTCTACTACTCCGCGACCCTCTGGCAGTCCGTCGGCATCGACCCGTCCAGCTCGTTCTTCTACTCGTTCACCACGTCGATCATCAACATCATCGGCACCGTGATCGCGATGGTCCTGGTCGACCGGGTCGGCCGCAAGCCGCTCGCCCTCGTCGGCTCCGTCGGCATGGCCATCGCCCTGGCCGTCGAGGCCTGGGCCTTCTCCGCCGACCTCGTCGACGGCAAGCTGCCCGAGACCCAGGGCGTCGTGGCGCTCGCCGCCGCCCATGTCTTCGTGCTCTTCTTCGCCCTCTCGTGGGGCGTGGTCGTCTGGGTCTTCCTCGGCGAGATGTTCCCCAACCGGATCCGCGCCGCCGCCCTCGGCGTCGCCGCCTCGGCGCAGTGGATCGCCAACTGGGCCATCACCGCCAGCTTCCCGTCCCTCGCGGACTGGAACCTGTCGGGCACCTACGTCATCTACACGGTCTTCGCCGTGCTCTCGATCCCCTTCGTGCTCAGGTACGTCAAGGAGACCAAGGGCAAGGCGTTGGAGGAGATGGGCTAAACCCCGCTGCCCCGCTCCTCACCCACGGAACTGCCCCGGCCCGAGGTCCTGTGCCTCGCGCCGGGGCAGTGCTCCGTTCAGGACGTGAGCCGCGGCACCACGTCGTCGCAGAACAGCCGCAGGCTCCGCCACCCCTCCTCCACCGGCATCCCTCCGCACAGCGGGTGCAGCACCAGGCTCTCCAGGCCGAGCGCCAGGCACTCCTCGGGCGTCACGACCCGGTACACCCCCTCCGACCGCAGCTCCGCCACCGTCGTCGCGGACGACCGCACCGCCGAGGTGATGTCCTTCGACTGCCAGGAGGCGTACGTCCGCGCCTCGTGCAGGAAGTGCTCCCCGTGCTCCGCCCAGGTCCGGTCCGGGTCCTCCGACAGGTGCAGCAGCGGGGTCTCCTCGGCCGGCATCATCGTCCAGCCCTCGGTGCCGTACTCCGTGCACCGCTCCCGGTAGTACGCGTCGAGCTCCGGCAGGTGCGCGCTCGGGAAGAAGGGAAGCCCGAGCCGGGCCGCCCGCCGCGCCGCCGCCCGCGACGAACCGCCGACGAGCAGCATCGGATGCGGCCGGGTGAAGGGGCGCGGGGTGACCCGTACCGTACGGCCCCGGTACGGGAACGGCTCCCCGGTCCAGGCCGCGAGCAGGGTCTCCAGGAGCTCGTCCTGGAGCCTGCCGCGCCGGCCCCAGTCGACCCCGCGCTCCTCGTACTCCTCGGGCCGGTAGCCGATGCCCGCCACCGTGACCAGCCGGCCGCCGCTGAGGAGGTCCAGGACAGCGATGTCCTCGGCCAGGCGCAGCGGGTCGTGCAACGGGCCGATGACCGCCGAGACGGTGACCGCGATCCTGCGCGTCGCACCGAAGACGGCGCCCGCGAAGACGAAGGGGGAGGGCAGCCAGTTGTTCTCGACCCCGTGGTGCTCCTCGGTCTGGACGGTGTCGACGCCGTGCTCGTCGGCGTACGCGGCCATGGCGAGCGCGGCCCGGTAGCGCTCCGAGAGGGACGCGGGGGTCGCCCGGGGATCGACGAGGTTGAACCGTACGACGCTGAACGGCATGGGAGGTCCCCCTTCGCGGGTGCGCGGAAGGGGGACGTTATCTGACGTGGCGTCAGATGAAAACGGTCTCGCGCATTTCGGCGGCCGCCACCGGGGCCTTCCGCGCGGTCCGCGACGGCACCGCGTACGGCACGCCCGCGACCACGATCACCGCCGCCGGCAGGGTGAGGAGGGAAACGGCACGGCGCCGCCGGGCGTCGCGCCTTCGGAGGCGTGAGGCACGGGGGCACCCCGTCGGACGGACGCGGGGGAACCGCCCGCTGCGCGTGCTCCGCCTACGGCGCCTTCGTGGCCGATACTGGACCCGTTATGGAACTCATCCTTGCTGTAGTCATCGCCCTGGTCGTCGCGGTCGCCGTGACGAGCGGGCTCGTGATCAGCGGCCGCAAGAAGAAGCAGCTGCCGCCGGCCGAGCCGCCGTCCACCGCGCCGACCATCACCGCTCCGCCCGCCGAACCGCACGTCGGCGACGAGGCGGAGACGCCGCGGGAAGAACCACGGCGCACCGTCGAGGAGGTCGACCTCCCCCCGGCCGAGGCCCCCGAGGCCCCCGAGGCCCCGGTCGCCGTCGAGGAGCCCGAGGCTCCCGCCGCTCCCGAGATCGAGGTCCCCGAGCCCACCGCGGGCCGTCTCGTACGGCTCCGGGCCCGCCTCGCCCGCTCCCAGAACTCGCTCGGCAAGGGGCTGCTGACGCTCCTGTCCCGTGAGCACCTCGACGAGGACACCTGGGAGGAGATCGAGGAGACCCTCCTCACCGCCGACGTCGGCGTCGCCCCCACCCAGGAGCTCGTGGACCGGCTCCGCGAGCGGGTCAAGGTGCTCGGCACCCGCACCCCGGACGAGCTGCGCGGTCTGCTCCACGAGGAGCTCGTCGCCCTCCTCGGCGACTTCGACCGCACGGTGAAGACCGACAGTCCCGCGGAGGTCCCGGGCATCGTCATGGTCGTCGGCGTCAACGGCACCGGCAAGACCACCACCACCGGCAAGCTGGCCCGCGTCCTCGTCGCCGACGGCAAGTCCGTCGTCCTCGGCGCCGCCGATACCTTCCGCGCCGCCGCCGCCGACCAGCTCCAGACCTGGGGCGAGCGCGTCGGCGCCCGGACCGTGCGCGGACCCGAGGGCGGCGACCCCGCGTCGATCGCCTTCGACGCGGTCAAGGAGGGCATCGCCGAGGGCGCCGACGTGGTCCTCATCGACACCGCCGGCCGCCTGCACACCAAGACCGGTCTCATGGACGAGCTCGGCAAGGTCAAGCGGGTCGTCGAGAAGCACGGCCCGCTCGACGAGGTCCTCCTCGTCCTCGACGCCACCACCGGCCAGAACGGCCTGATCCAGGCCCGCGTCTTCGCCGAGGTCGTGGACATCACCGGCATCGTGCTGACCAAGCTCGACGGCACCGCCAAGGGCGGCATCGTCGTCGCCGTCCAGCGCGAGCTGGGCGTCCCGGTCAAGCTGATCGGCCTGGGCGAGGGCCCGGACGACCTGGCCCCCTTCGAGCCGGGCGCCTTCGTCGACGCCCTGATCGGCGACTGACACCCCGCAGAGCACACGGAAGGGCCCCCGCCATCGAGTGGCGGGGGCCCTTCCGTGTGACCAGGGGTCAGAAGTGCGTCCGGTGGCAGATGTACGCCAGCGTGCCGAGCAGCAGCCGCGCCTGCGGCGGCGCCCCCGCCGTGTCGAGGGTCGGCGGCCGCAGCCAGCGCACCGGCCCGAGCCCGCCCAGGTCCGACGGGGGAGCGGTGATGTGGCTTCCGGGGCCCAGACAGTGCAGGTCCAGATCGGCGTCGTCCCAGCCCATCCGGTACAGCAGCTGGGGCAGCTCGGCCGCCGCGCCCGGCGCCACGAAGAACCGCGCCCGGCCGGTCGGGGTCGCGCACACCGGGCCGAGCGGCAGGCCCATGCGCTCCAGGCGCACCAGCGCCCGTCGGCCCGCCGCCTCGGCGACCTCGATCACGTCGAAGGCCCTGCCCACCGGCAGCAGCAGCGACGCGCCCGGGTACTCGGACCACGCCTTCACTGCGTCGTCGAGTCCGGCGCCGGCCGGGACCGGTCGCGCGAAGGAGAGGGGGTGCGCGCCCGGGGCCGGGCACGCCCGGTCCCCGCAGGAGCACTGGCCGGACACCGCCCGCGCTCCGGGGGCCACGTCCCAGCCCCACAGTCCTGTGTACTCCGCCACCGCTGTGCACTCCGTGGTGCGTACGCGGCGGCGTGCGCCGGACCGCATCTCACGAATGCCGCCGATCGTGAAACCCATGCCCCCTCCAACGGGTCGAGCGCGCCGGTGGTTACGACCCGGAGCACCGCCGTCACCCTTCGCCACGCTCCGTCGCCGAACGGGGCGCGCTGTCGTGCTCGGGGTGGTGCGGACCGCCGCGCGCGCCTCTCCGCGCTTCCGTCCGCCGACTCCGGTTCGTTCGCATGTCAAGTGAATCGCGTTCCACGCGCGGCGAGTTCATTCGAAGGGGTGGCGAATGGTGGCGTTTCTTGAATCGCCCTCGTAGAGGGGTGATCGTAGGATTACTTTCGGTACTCGAACCCCGGGGGCCACTTGCGCGCGCGGGTATGCCGGAGGCAACCCGGTTTCCAGTTCGAAGGGGTGTGAACGCCGGACGGGTGCCGCGAGACACGGCATTCTGATAGGGGTTCGCACGACAGGCAATCAGGTGGATGGGGGCGTTCCAGTGGGCGGCAACGGCGCAGACGGTACGACTGCCGGCAAGCGCCCGAACGAGCAGCTGGGCTCGTGGTTCGTGCGCAGCGGCTGGTCCAAGGGCGAGCTCGCGCGGCAGGTGAACCGCAGGGCGCGCCAGATGGGCGCGCACCACATCTCCACCGACACCTCGCGGGTGCGCCGCTGGCTCGACGGCGAGCAGCCGCGCGAACCCATCCCGCGCATCCTCTCCGAGCTGTTCTCCGAGCGCTTCGGCTCCGTCGTCGCCGTCGAGGACCTCGGCCTGCGCACCGCCCACCAGTCGCCGTCCGTCTCCGGCGTCGACCTGCCCTGGGCGGGGCCGCAGACCGTCGCCCTGCTCAGCGAGTTCTCCCGCAGCGACCTCATGCTCGCCCGCCGCGGCTTCCTCGGCTCCTCCCTGTCGCTCGCCGCGGGACCCGCCCTCATCGAACCGATGCAGCGCTGGCTCGTCCCCACCCCGGCCGGCGACGCCGGGCGGCCCGACCCCCTCGCCGACGCCCGCCGCCCCAACCGGCTCTCCGAGATCGAGCTCGACCTCCTGGAGTCCACCACCGCCATGTTCCGCAAGTGGGACGCCCAGTGCGGCGGCGGACTGCGCCGCAAGGCCGTCGTCGGGCAGCTCCACGAGGTCACCGACCTCCTCCAGGAGCCCCAGCCCGCCGCCACCGCCAGGCGCCTCTTCACCTGCGCCGCAGAACTCGCCGAACTCGCCGGCTGGATGAGCTACGACGTGGGCCTCCAGCCGACCGCCCAGAAGTACTTCGTGCTCGCCCTGCACGCCGCCAAGGAAGCCGGCGACAAGCCCCTCGGGTCGTACATCCTCTCGTCCATGAGCCGCCAGATGATCCACCTCGGCCGGCCGGACGACGCCCTCGAACTCATCCACCTCGCCCAGTACGGCAGTCGGGACTGCGCCACCCCGCGCACCCAGGCCATGCTGTATGCGATGGAGGCCCGCGCCTACGCCAACATGGGCCAGCCCTCCAAGTGCAAGCGGGCCGTCCGGATGGCCGAGGACACCTTCGCCGACGTCGGCCTCGACGGCGAGCCCGAGCCCGACTGGATCGGCTTCTTCTCCGAGGCCGAGCTCAACGGCGAGAACTCCCACTCCTACCGCGACCTCGCCTACGTCGCCGGACGCTCGCCGACCTACGCCTCGCTCGCCGAGCCCGTCATGGAGCGGGCCGTCGAACTCTTCGAGAAGGACCCCGACCACCAGCGGTCGTACGCGCTCAACCTCATCGGCATGGCCACCGTCCACCTCCTCAAGCGCGAGCCCGAGCAGTCCGTCGTCCTCGCGGAGAAGGCCCTCGGGGTCGCCCGCAGCATCCGCTCCGAGCGGGTCAACACCCGCCTCCGCAAGACCGTCGACCACGCCGCCCGCAACTACAGCGACGTCGCCGAGGTCGTCCAGCTCACCGACCGGCTCACCCAGCTCCTGCCCGAGGCCGCCGAAGCGGTCTGACCCAGGGCCCCGCGCCCCGCCCCCGCGGCCCGCACAGACCCCGGCCGCGCCGGACGTCCCGTACTGCCCGACTCGGCTCCCCCGCCGCAAGGTCACACGGACGCCAGGCGCGGCCGGTTTTTTCCCGTGCGGAGGATACGGGCGTTACCTCGTCGTGACCCGGCCGTTCACGGCCGCGTAACACGTCCCACCCCTTCGTCACTGCGCCGAAACATCGAGCGGCATCGACGGAAACCGCGCTGCGCGAATCTCTGGCCCATAACCGGCCACGCCCCGCGCGGCCGGCCGCTCTCTCCGGCCCCGCCCCGCACAGGCCGTACCGACGACGAGGAGACGCCGATGGCACCAGCCATCACGACCCTGGCAGCAGACGCCCCCGAGCTGTCCGCCGCCAACACCGGGTTCATGCTCATCTGCTCCGCCCTGGTCATGCTGATGACCCCGGCCCTCGCCTTCTTCTACGGAGGCATGGTCCGCGTCAAGTCCACCCTCAACATGCTGATGATGAGCTTCATCAGCCTCGGGATCGTCACGATCCTGTGGGTGCTCTACGGCTTCAGCATCGCCTTCGGCACCGACTCCGGATCGCTCATCGGCTGGTCCTCCGAGTACGTCGGCCTCAGCGGCATCGGCATCACCGAGCTCTGGGACGGCTACACCATCCCGGTGTACGTCTTCGCCGTCTTCCAGCTGATGTTCGCGATCATCACGCCCGCCCTGATCAGCGGCGCCCTCGCGGACCGCGTGAAGTTCACCGCCTGGGCCCTCTTCATCACCCTCTGGGTCACGATCGTCTACTTCCCCGTCGCCCACTGGGTCTGGGGCTCCGGCGGCTGGCTCTTCGAGATGGGCGTCATCGACTTCGCCGGCGGCACGGCCGTCCACATCAACGCCGGCGCCGCCGCCCTCGGCGTCATCCTCGTCATCGGCAAGCGCGTCGGCTTCAAGAAGGACCCGATGCGCCCGCACAGCCTTCCGCTGGTCATGCTCGGCGCCGGTCTCCTCTGGTTCGGCTGGTTCGGATTCAACGCCGGCTCCTGGCTCGGCAACGACGACGGCGTGGGCGCCGTGATGTTCGTCAACACCCAGGTCGCCACCGCCGCCGCCATGCTCGCCTGGCTGTTCTACGAGAAGGTCCGCCACGGCGCCTTCACCACCCTCGGCGCCGCCTCCGGCGCGGTCGCCGGCCTCGTCGCCATCACCCCGTCCGGCGGCTCCTGCTCCCCGCTCGGGGCGATCGCCATCGGCGCCATCGCCGGTCTGCTCTGCGCCATGGCCGTCGGCCTCAAGTACAAGTTCGGCTACGACGACTCCCTCGACGTCGTCGGCGTCCACCTCGTCGGCGGTGTCATCGGCTCCCTCCTCGTCGGCTTCTTCGCCACCGGCGGCGTCCAGTCCGACGCCAAGGGCCTCTTCTACGGCGGCGGCCTGGAGCAGCTCGGCAAGCAGGCGATCGGCGTCTTCGCGGTCCTCGCCTACTCTCTGATCGTCTCCGCCGTCCTCGCCCTGATCATCGACAAGACGATGGGGATGCGGGTCAGCGAGGACGACGAGGTCTCCGGCATCGACCAGGTCGAGCACGCCGAGACCGCGTACGACTTCAGCGGAGCCGGCGGCGGTGCGTCCTCGCGCTCCACCGCCGCCCCCGCCCCGGTTGTCACGGAGAACAAGAAGGTGGACGCATGAAGCTCATCACCGCGGTCGTGAAGCCGCACCGGCTCGACGAGATCAAGGAGGCCCTCCAGGCGTTCGGCGTCCACGGCCTCACCGTCACCGAAGCCAGCGGCTACGGCCGCCAGCGCGGCCACACCGAGGTCTACCGCGGCGCCGAGTACACCGTCGACCTCGTCCCCAAGATCCGCATCGAGGTCCTCGTCGAGGACGACGACGCCGAACAGCTCATCGACGTCGTGGTCAAGGCCGCCCGAACCGGCAAGATCGGTGACGGCAAGGTGTGGAGCGTGCCGGTCGAGACCGCCGTACGGGTCCGCACCGGCGAGCGCGGTCCGGACGCACTGTAAGCACACGTGAGGAGCCGCCGGGTGACGAGCCTCGAAGCGAGTACAGAGACCGAAGATTCGGGACCCGGCGGTTACGCGGCGGCCCGGCTGCTCCTTCTCGACGAGAAGGAGCGGTCCGGGCCGCCGCGCCGTTCCGCCCTGGCCCGGCTCACCGACGAATGGCTGGCCGGCCTCTTCACCGCGGCCGGCGCACCACCCCGCGGGGTCGCCCTCGTCGCCGTCGGCGGCTACGGCCGCGCCGAACTCTCCCCGCGCAGCGACCTCGACCTCCTCCTGCTCCACGACGGCACCGCCGACCAGGCCGCCGTCGCCGCCCTCGCCGACAGCGTCTGGTACCCCGTCTGGGACCTCGGCCTCGCCCTCGACCACTCCGTCCGCACCCCCGCCGAGGCCCGCGCCACCGCCGGGGAGGACCTCAAGGTCCAGCTCGGCCTCCTCGACGCCCGGCCCGTCGCCGGGGACGCCGCACTCGTCGCCGCCCTGCGCACCACCGTCCTCGCCGACTGGCGCAACCAGGCGCCCAAACGCCTCCCCGAACTCGACGAACTCTGCCGCGAGCGGGCCGAACGCATGGGGGAGCTGCAGTTCCTCCTCGAACCCGACCTCAAAGAGGCCAGGGGAGGCCTCCGCGACGTCCAGGCCCTCCGCGCCGTCGCCGCCTCCTGGGTCGCCGACGCCCCCCGCGAAGGGCTCGACGACGCCCGCCGCCGGCTCCTCGACGCCCGCGACGCCCTCCACCTGGCCACCGGACGGGCCACCGACCGGCTCGCCCTCCAGGAACAGGACGCCGTCGCCGACCGCCTCGGCCTCCTCGACGCCGACACCCTCCTCCGCGAGGTGTACGAGGCCGCCCGGACCATCTCGTACGCCACCGACGTCACCTGGCGCGAGGTCAACCGCGTCCTCAAGGCCCGCTCCGCCCGTCCCCGGCTGCGCGCCCTCCTGAGCCGCACCGGGGGCACCAAACCGCCCGTCGAGCGCACCCCGCTGGCCGAAGGCGTCGTCGAGATGGACGGCGAAGCCGTCCTCGCCCTCAGCGCCCGGCCCGAACGCGACCCCGTGCTGCCCCTGCGGGCCGCCGCCGCGGCCGCCCAGTCCGCCCTGCCGATCTCCCTGCACGCCGTACGCCGCCTCGCCGCCGCCGCCAAACCCCTCCCCGTGCCCTGGCCCGCCGAGGCACGCGAGGAACTCGTCACCCTCCTCGGCGCCGGCGAGGCGACCGTGCCCGTCTGGGAGGCCCTGGAGGCCGAAGGCCTCATCACCCTCCTGCTCCCCGACTGGGAACGGGTCCGCTGCCGGCCCCAGCGCAACCCCGTCCACACCTGGACCGTCGACCGCCACCTCGTCGAGACCGCCGTACGCGCCTCCTCCCTCACCCGCCGCGTCGGCCGTCCCGACCTCCTCCTCGTCGCCGCCCTCCTCCACGACATCGGCAAGGGCTGGCCCGGCGACCACTCCGTCGCCGGCGAGACCATCGCCCGCGACGTCGCCACCCGCATCGGCTTCGACCGCACCGACGTCGGCGTCATCGCCACCGCCGTCCGCCACCACCTCCTCCTCGTCGAGACCGCCACCCGCCGCGACCTCGACGACCCCGCCACCGTCCAGTCCGTCGCCCAGGCCGTCGGCACCCTCGGCACCCTCGAACTCCTCCACGCCCTCACCGAGGCCGACGCCCTCGCCACCGGCCCCGCCGCCTGGTCCTCCTGGCGCGCCTCGCTCGTCGCGGACCTGGTCAAACGCGTCGCCGGCGTCCTCGCGGGCGAGACCCCGCCCGACCCCGAGGCCGCCGCGCCCAGCGCCGAGCAGGAGCGCCTCGCCGTCGAGGCCCTCCGCACCGGCGAACCCGTCCTCGCCCTGCACACCGAACCGGTCGTGGCCGAGCCCGAGGAGCCCGAGCCCGTCGGCGTCGAACTCCTCATCGCCCTGCCCGACCAGCCCGGCGTCCTCCCCGCCGTCGCCGGCGTCCTCGCCCTCCACCGGCTCACCGTCCGCGCCGCCGACCTCAGGGCCGTGGAACTGCCCACCGCGCTCGGTTCCGGCTCCGTCCTCGTCCTCGACTGGCGCGTCGCCGCCGAGTACGGCTCCCTGCCCGAGGCCGCCCGGCTCCGCGCCGACCTCGTCCGCGCCCTCGACGGCACCCTCGACGTCCCCGCCCGCCTCGCCGAACGCGACGCCGCCTACCCGCGCCGCCGCGGCCTCACCGCCCCGCCGCCGCGCGTCACCGTCGCCGCCGCCGACTCCCGCCTCGCCACCGTCATCGAGGTCCGCGCCCAGGACGCCCCCGGCCTCCTCCACCGCGTCGGCCGCGCCCTGGAGGGAGCGGCGGTACGCGTCAGGAGCGCCCACGTCTCCACCCTCGGCGCCAACGCCGTCGACACCCTCTACGTCACCCGTCCCGACGGCTCCCTCCTCCCCGACGCGGAGGCCGTCGACCTCGCCCGCACCCTGGAGGAGGCGCTGCGGTGAGCCGCTGACCGACGCGCCCCGCCCACCGGATCGGGCGGGCGGGGGCACACACTTCGAGCGGCCGGATACCCTGGAGGGCAGTCCGACCGCCCCCGACACCGAGGATCCGCGACCGCCGTGTTCGATACCCTCTCCGACCGCCTTGCAGCGACCTTCAAGAACCTCCGTGGCAAGGGCCGTCTGTCCGAGGCGGACATCGACGCCACCGCCCGCGAGATCCGCATCGCGCTGCTCGAGGCGGACGTCGCCCTGCCGGTCGTCCGGTCCTTCATCAAGCAGGTCAAGGAGCGCGCCTCCGGCGTCGAGGTCTCCCAGGCCCTGAACCCGGCCCAGCAGGTCATCAAGATCGTCAACGAGGAGCTCGTCGGCATCCTCGGCGGCGAGACCCGTCGCCTGCGGTTCGCCAAGACCGCGCCGACCGTGATCATGCTGGCCGGCCTCCAGGGCGCCGGTAAGACCACCCTCGCCGGAAAGCTCGGTGTGTGGCTGAAGGGGCAGGGGCACTCGCCGCTGCTCGTCGCCTGTGACCTCCAGCGCCCCAACGCCGTCAACCAGCTCTCCGTGGTCGCCGACCGCGCCGGCGTCGCCTTCTACGGCCCGCAGCCCGGCAACGGCGTCGGCGACCCGGTCCAGGTCGCGAAGGACTCGATCGAGTACGCGCGGACCAAGATGTACGACGTCGTGATCGTCGACACCGCCGGCCGCCTCGGCATCGACCAGGAGCTGATGCAGCAGGCCGCGGACATCCGCGACGCCGTCAGCCCCGACGAGATCCTCTTCGTCGTCGACGCGATGATCGGTCAGGACGCGGTCAACACCGCCGAGGCCTTCCGCGACGGCGTCGGCTTCGACGGCGTCGTGCTCTCGAAGCTCGACGGCGACGCCCGCGGTGGTGCCGCGCTCTCCATCGCGCACGTCACCGGCAAGCAGATCATGTTCGCCTCCAACGGCGAGAAGCTGGACGACTTCGACGCGTTCCACCCGGACCGCATGGCGTCCCGCATCCTCGGCATGGGCGACATGCTCTCCCTCATCGAGAAGGCCCAGCAGACCTTCGACGAGGAAGAGGCCGCCAAGATGGCCTCGAAGCTCGCGTCGAAGAAGGGCCAGGAGTTCACCCTCGACGACTTCCTGGCGCAGATGGACCAGGTCCGTCGCATGGGCTCCATCTCGAAGCTCCTCGGCATGCTCCCCGGCATGGGCCAGATGAAGGAGCAGATCGCCAACATCGACGAGCGGGACGTCGACCGCATGGCCGCCATCATCAAGTCGATGACCCCGGCCGAGCGTCAGGACCCGACGATCATCAACGGCTCCCGCCGTGCCCGTATCGCCAAGGGTTCGGGCGCCGAGGTCAGCGCGGTCAAGGGCCTGGTCGAGCGGTTCTTCGAGGCCCGCAAGATGATGTCGCGCATGGCGCAGGGCGGCGGCATGCCGGGGATGCCGGGCATCCCCGGCATGGGCGGCGGTCCCGGCCGGCAGAAGAAGCAGGTCAAGCAGGCCAAGGGCAAGCGCAAGAGCGGCAACCCGATGAAGCGCAAGGCCGAGGAGCAGGCCGCCGCGGAGCGTCGTGAGCAGGCGCAGGCGGGCGGCGCCTTCGGTCTCCCGGCCGCGGGGCAGACCCCGAAGGACTTCGAGCTCCCCGACGAGTTCAAGAAGTTCATGAGCTGACGGCTCGTACGAGAAGGGGCCCGGGGCGGTGCGAAACCGCCCCGGGCCCCTTTTCACCCCTCCGGGCCGCCCGCGATGCCGGGTTCGTCCCGCTCTTCGATACTGGGGCCACTGCCGCCCCGAGGAGAGCCACGTGGCCAACCCCGTACCCCCGCGCGACCGGACCGATCAGCCCTGGCGCTCGGAGGGGGCCCCGCCACCCCCGTCGCCGAAGAAGCGCATGCCGGGGAGCTGGGGCAGCCTCATCCTCACCGCACTCGTCGTGTACCTGCTCGCCAACATCGTCCTGTCGTTCTTCAACGACGGCGACGGGCCGACGATCTCGTACACCGAGTTCGACAAGCAGGTCGCGGCCGGGAACGTCACGAAGATCTACTCCAAGGGCGACGCGATCCAGGGGCAGCTGAAGAACAAGCAGCCCGTGCCCGACGGCGACGGCGACTACACCAAGTTCACCACCCAGCGGCCGGCGTTCGCCGACGACGACCTGTGGGCGCAGCTGACCAAGCAGAACGTGGTCGTCACCGCCGAGCCGGTCGTCAAGGAGCGCAGCTTCCTCGCCAACCTGCTCATCTCGCTCGCCCCGATGCTGCTGCTCGTCGTGTTGTGGGTGTTCATCGCCCGGCGGATGAGCGCCGGCATGGGCGGTGCCGGGGGCATGCTCGGCCGCAAGACCCCGCCCAAGCCGGTGGAGCTGGAGGGCGGCAAGCGCACGACGTTCGCCGACGTCGCCGGCATCGACGAGGTCGAGGGCGAGCTCAACGACGTCGTCGACTTCCTCAAGAACCCGCAGGCCTACCGTGAGATGGGCGCCAAGATGCCCCGCGGTGTGCTCCTCGCGGGTCCTCCCGGCACCGGCAAGACCCTGCTGGCGCGGGCGGTCGCCGGTGAGGCCGGGGTGCCGTTCTTCTCGGCCTCCGCCTCCGAGTTCATCGAGATGATCGTGGGCGTCGGCGCCTCCCGGGTCCGCGAGCTGTTCGCCGAGGCCCGCAAGGTCGCGCCCGCGATCATCTTCATCGACGAGATCGACACCATCGGCCGGGCCCGCGGCGGCGGCTCCGGGATGGGCGGGCACGACGAGCGCGAGCAGACCCTCAACCAGATCCTCACCGAGATGGACGGCTTCACCGGCTCCGAGGGCGTGATCGTCCTGGCCGCCACCAACCGCGCCGACGTGCTCGACCCCGCCCTCACCCGGCCCGGCCGCTTCGACCGGATCGTCCACGTCAACCCGCCCGACCGGGGCGGCCGCGAGGCGATCCTCAGGATCCACACCCGGGAGATCCCGCTCGCCCAGGACGTCGACCTGGAGCACGTCGCCCGGACGACGCCGGGCATGACCGGCGCCGAACTCGCCAACCTCGCCAACGAGGCCGCCCTCCTCGCGGTCAAGCGCGAGCAGAGGGCGGTCACCCAGTCCGACCTCTCCGACGCCCTGGAGAAGGTGCAGCTCGGCGCGGAGCGGCCGCTGGTGATGCCGGCGGAGGAGCGGCGCCGTACCGCGTACCACGAGAGCGGTCACGCCCTGCTGGGCATGCTCCAGCCCGGCGCCGACCCGGTCCGCAAGATCACCATCGTGCCGCGCGGCCGGGCCCTCGGCGTCACGCTGTCGACCCCCGACTCCGACAAGTACGCCTACACCGAGGACTACCTGCGCGGCCGGATCATCGGGGCCCTCGGCGGCATGGCCGCCGAGCAGGTCGTGTTCGGCGTCATCACCACCGGTGCCGAGAGCGACCTCGAACAGGTCACCAACATCGCCCGTGGCATGGCGGGCCGCTGGGGCATGAGCGAGCGCGTCGGCCGCCTCACCGCCATCCCGGGCGACGCCCAGCAGGCGTACGGCCTGTCGGCGGCCCCCGCGACCCTCGACACCGTCGACGAGGAGATGCGCCGCATCGTCGACGAGTGCTACGACAGCGCCCTGCGGCAGCTCCGCGAGCACCGCTCCCGACTCGACGCCCTGGCAGAGGCCCTCCTCGCGAACGAGACCCTGGAGGAGGCCGCGGCCTACCGCGCGGCGGGCATCACGCGACTGGACAAGGAGTCCTGACCCAGGGGCCGTGACGAGGAGGGCGCGAGGGGGAACCGGACAGGCCCCCCTGATCCGGCCTGATCGCAAGCCTCCCTAGCGCACGCGGGCGACGACGTAGCGGAAGACGGTCGGCATCCAGACCGTGCCGTCCGCGCGCAGGTGCGGTGCCAGCGCCTCCGCGATCTCCTTCTCGACCTGGGTGAGGTCGGTGGCCCGTACGGCCTCGTCGAAGGCGCCCGTCGAGAGCAGTCCGCGCACCGCGCTGCCCTCGCTCGCGTAGCCGAAGGGGCAGGCCACCCGGCCGGAGCTCTCCGGCCGCAGTCCCGCGGCGGTCACCAGGCCGTCCAGATCCGCCCTGAACCCCGGCCGGCGGTCCGCGAGCCGGGACGCGACCCGCAGGACCGGCTCCGTGGCGCACCGCTCCGCCGGCCCCCAGCCGCCGAGGACGACGGTCGAGCCCGATTGCGCCGAACGGGTGAGGACGGTGAGCTCCGGGAGGATCCGGTCGGTCGCGTGGAAGGCCGTGAACACGTCGTACGGGAGCTCCTCGGGCAGCCCCTCGGTGACCGCGACGCCCTCGGGCAGCCGCTCCCTGGCGAGCTCCACGCGCGCGTGGTCCCGGTCCACGCCGGCCACCCGCGCGCCCCTCGCCGCCGCCATGAGCAGCGCCAGGCCTGAGCCGCAGCCGAGGCCGAGCACCCGGGAGCCCGCTCCCACGCCGAGGCGCTCGTACACCGCCTCGTAGAGCGGGACGAGCATGCGTTCCTGGATCTCGGCCCAGTCGCGCGCGGGGTGGTGCGGGACGAGCGTAGGTGTCATGGAAAGAGCCCCAATCCGTGCCTGGACGACAGCCCCCCGTAGTCAGGGAACTGCGCATCACGGGCGGCGTCCAGTGCTCGCGCCGGACCGATTCGTCCGGGGGAGGGGCGGTGCGAGGTCCCGCGGCGGGACCCGGTAATGTCCCTGCAACACTTCCGGGTGTGACCCGTCCCCGGCTCCGGCCCGGGCACGAGGAGCGCGTACGGGGGGCGCGCGTACCGCGGATACGCGCCGGCGCGTATGCGCCACTACGCACCGGCTTGACGTCCCCTGCGTGGCTTCTCCGCAGATCGACGCACTGGCCCTCGTCAGGACGCATCAACGGCAACTGACGGGTACGTGCAAAATATTTGGGATGCCCCGGAATGGAACCCGGGGGCACTTCGGCTCGTTGTACGCGACGTGAGCACGACACCACCTGTTCTCGCCGCAGAGCTGGCACAGGCGTGGGCCGACATTCAGCGGCACCACTCCGAGCTGCCGGATCTTGCCGCGCCCGAGTCCCTGATCGGAGAGTCCTCGTCCGCCTGTGGCGCCGAACTCTCCTTCGAACGACTGCTCCACGAGGCAGTCCACGGCATCGCCGCCGCCCGGGGGGTCCGCGACACCTCCCGCGCCGGCCGCTATCACAACCGCAGATTCCTCGCGATCGCCGAGGAGATGGGGCTCGACCACCCCGAGGAACCCCACGCGAGCAGCGGCTTCTCCCTGGTCACGCTCAACCCGGAGGCGAGGCGCCGCTACCGGCCCACCATCGAGCGGCTCCAGCGGGCGCTGAAGGCCCACACGGTCGCCACGGCCGCCGACACCAAGCGCTCCTTCCGCGGCCCGGCCGCCCGCCACGGTTCCTCGGGCGGCGGCGTCCGCGTCAAGGCCGTCTGCGACTGCGGGCGCAACGTGCGCGTGGTGCCGTCCGTGCTGGCCCAGGCCCCGATCGTCTGCGGCGGCTGCGGCAAGCCCTTCCGGATCCCGGAGACAGTGGGCGCCGCCACCTGACCCGGCGGCGTGTGGCACAATGGCTAGCTGTACTCGACAGTCGCACAGGACCCCTCTCTCCTCCGGCTGACGCGTCCATCGGGCATCCGAGTACCGCAACCCCACGTGGCATCTCAAGTGCCCAACCACGTCAAGACCAGGAGACACCACTCCAGTGGCAGTCAAGATCAAGCTCAAGCGCCTCGGTAAGATCCGCCAGCCGCACTACCGCATCGTCGTCGCCGACTCGCGCACCCGCCGCGACGGTCGTGCGATCGAGGAGATCGGCCTCTACCACCCGACGTACAACCCGTCGCGTATCGAGGTCGACTCCGAGCGTGCGCAGTACTGGCTGTCCGTCGGCGCCCAGCCGACCGAGCCCGTCCTCGCCATCCTGAAGCTCACGGGCGACTGGCAGAAGCACAAGGGCCTCCCGGCCCCCGAGAAGGCGCTGCTCGTCCCCGCCACCAAGGAGGCGAAGCGCGCCTCGTTCGACGAGTTCGCGAAGACCCTCGAGAGCGGCGACGACAAGGGTGAGGCCATCACCCCGAAGGCCAAGAAGGCCGACAAGAAGGCTGACGAGGCCGAGGCCGCGTCGACCGAGTCGACCGAGGCCTGAGCATGCTCGAGGAGGCTCTCGAGCACCTCGTGAAGGGCATCGTCGACAACCCCGACGATGTGCAGGTCGCCTCGCGCAACCTGCGTCGTGGCCGCGTGCTTGAGGTCCGGGTGCACCCCGACGACCTCGGCAAGGTGATCGGCCGCAACGGCCGCACCGCGCGTGCGCTGCGTACCGTCGTGGGCGCCATCGGCGGCCGTGGAATCCGAGTCGACCTCGTCGACGTGGACCAGGTCCGCTGAACAAGTCGGCCACATCGGTTGAATGATGTGCCGGCACGGGCCGGGGAGGGCTTACGAGCCCGCCCCGGCCCGTTGTCGTTTTTGTCGTACGAGCTGTGTGACAGGAGAGTGTGGAGCAGTGCAGTTGGTAGTCGCGCGGATCGGCCGCGCCCACGGCATCAAGGGCGAGGTCACCGTCGAGGTGCGGACGGACGAGCCCGAGCTCAGGCTCGGCCCCGGGGCCGTACTGCTGACCGACCCGGCCTCCGTCGGGCCGCTGACCATCGAGTCCGGCAAGGTCCACAGCGGCAAGCTGCTGCTGCGCTTCGAGGGCGTCCGCGACCGCAACGCCGCCGAGGCCCTGCGCAACACCCTCCTCATCGCCGAGATCGACCCCGCCGAGCTGCCGGAGGAGGAGGACGAGTACTACGACCACCAGCTCATGGACCTCGACGTCGTCCTCGCCGACGGCACGGAGATCGGCCGGATCACCGAGATCTCCCACCTGCCGTCGCAGGACCTCTTCATCGTCGAGCGCCCCGACGGCACCGAGCTGATGATCCCCTTCGTCTCCGAGATCGTCACCGAGATCGACCTGGAGGAGCAGCGGGCCGTCATCGACCCGCCGCCCGGCCTGATCGACGACCGCGCCGAGATCGCCTCCTCCCGCGACGACGAACCGGGTGACGAGGCATGAGGCTCGACGTCGTCACGATCTTCCCCGAGTACCTCGAACCGCTGAACGTCTCGCTCGTCGGCAAGGCACGCGCGCGGGGGCAGCTCGACGTCCACGTCCACGACCTGCGCGAGTGGACCTACGACCGGCACAACACGGTCGACGACACCCCGTACGGCGGCGGCCCCGGCATGGTCATGAAGACCGAGCCCTGGGGCGACGCGCTCGACCAGGCGCTCGCCGACGGCTACGAGGGCGGCGCCCACGGCCCGGTCCTGGTCGTCCCGACCCCCAGCGGCCGTCCCTTCACCCAGGAGCTGGCCGTCGAGCTCTCCGAGCGGCCCTGGCTGATCTTCACCCCGGCCCGCTACGAGGGCATCGACCGCCGGGTCATGGACGAGTACGCCACCCGGATGCCGGTCTACGAGGTCTCCATCGGCGACTACGTGCTCGCCGGCGGGGAGGCCGCCGTCCTGGTCGTCACCGAGGCGGTCGCCCGCCTCCTGCCCGGTGTCCTCGGCAACGCCGAATCCCACCGCGACGACTCCTTCGCGCCCGGGGCGATGGCCAACCTCCTGGAGGGCCCCGTCTACACCAAGCCCCCCGAGTGGCGCGGCCGTGGCATCCCCGACGTCCTCCTCAGCGGGCACCACGGGAAGATCGCCCGCTGGCGGCGCGACGAGGCCTTCCGCCGCACCGCCGCCCACCGGCCCGACCTCATCGAGCGCTGCGATCCGGCGGCCTTCGACAAGAAGGACCGCGAGATCCTCTCGATGATGGGATGGGCGCCCGAGCCCGGCGGCCGATTTTGGCGCAGGCTGCAGGACGTGGAAGAATAGGCCGCTGCCGTCCGTCCGGCGCGCGCCCCTGCCACAGGGGGACGACGCCCGCCAGAGACGCACGGCATCCCGATCATCCGAACGTACCGCTGATGACCTGTGGCATCAGCGAGGAAAGAGACCTCCATGGCCTCCCTGCTCGACCAGGTCAACGCGGCCGCGCTCCGCTCCGACCTCCCCGCCTTCCGCCCCGGCGACACCGTGAACGTCCACGTGCGCGTCATCGAAGGCAGCCGCTCCCGCATCCAGCAGTTCAAGGGTGTCGTCATCCGCCGCCAGGGCTCGGGCGTCAGCGAGACCTTCACGGTCCGCAAGGTCTCGTTCTCCGTCGGCGTCGAGCGCACCTTCCCGGTGAACAGCCCGATCTTCGAGAAGATCGAGCTCGTGACCCGCGGTGACGTCCGTCGCGCCAAGCTCTACTACCTGCGTGAGCTGCGCGGCAAGGCTGCCAAGATCAAGGAGAAGCGCGACCGCTGAGCTCAGGCTCCCGGCACGCTCACAGCTTCCGGGCCCTCGCACAGGCTCGCCGGATAGGCTCTGCCAGCGATGGACACCGAAGCACAGCACACGGAGCGCGACCCCTCTTCCGACACGGAGGAAGGGTCGCGCTCCGCGCGCGTTTCCGAGGCCTCCGTGACCCCGCCCTCGTGGCGCCGGACGGTCCTCGTGGGCGCCGCCTGCATGGCCTTCCTGCTGCTCCTGAGCCACTTCGTGATGCAGCCCTTCCTGATCCCCAGCGGTTCCATGGAACCGACCCTCCAGGTCGGCGACCGGATCCTGGTCAACAAGCTGGCGTACCGTTTCGGCAGTGAGCCGCGCCGGGGCGACGTCGTCGTCTTCGACGGCACCGGCTCCTTCGTACGGGAGGAACCGGAGGGCGATCCGGTCACCGGGCTCCTGCGCGGTGCCGGGGCCGCACTCGGGCTCGCGGAGCCCGCCGAGACCGACTTCGTGAAGCGGGTCGTCGGCACCGGCGGCGACCGGGTGGTCTGCTGCGACAAGGACGGCCGGCTCACCGTGAACGGCGTCCCCGTCCAGGAGCGGTACCTGATGCCCGGCGACCAGCCGTCGAGCGTCGCCTTCGACATCGTCGTCCCCCCGGGCAGGCTCTGGGTCATGGGCGACCACCGCAGCCAGTCCAGCGACTCCCGCGACCACCTGGGCAGCCCCGGCGGCGGGATGGTCCCCCTCGACAAGGTCGTCGGACGCGCAGGCTGGATCGCCTGGCCCTTCGGCCGCTGGTCCGCCCTGCCCGCCTCGGACGCCTTCGACGCCGTACCCGCCCCGCCGGCCGGCGGACACGGGGCGGGGGCCCATGGGTAGCCGCGGCCGGCCGTCCGGCGGAGCCGCTCGCGGAGGCGAGCCCGCCCAGGGGCCGGCCCTGCCCGGACGCGCCGAGCGGCGCAAGCTCGCCCGCAAGGTGAAGCGGCGCCGGCAGCGCTCCGCGATCCGCGAGATCCCGGTCCTGATCACGGTGGCGGTCCTCATCGCCCTCGTCCTCAAGACCTTCCTGGTCCAGGCGTTCGTCATCCCCTCCGGCTCCATGGAACAGACGATCCGGATCGAGGACCGGGTCCTGGTCGACAAGCTCACCCCGTGGTTCGGCTCCCGCCCGCAGCGCGGCGACGTCGTCGTCTTCAAGGACCCCGGCAACTGGCTCCAGCAGGACGTCACGCCCCCCGCCGACGACCCGATCGGGATCAAGCAGGCCAAGCAGGCCCTGACCTTCATCGGTCTGCTGCCCTCGGCCGACGACCGGGACCTCATCAAGCGGGTGATCGCCGTCGGCGGCGACACCGTCCGCTGTTGCGGCAAGGACGGGCGGCTCACCGTCAACGGCGTGCCGCTGGACGAGCCGTACCTGCACCCCGGCAACCAGCCGTCCGAGATCCCCTTCGAGGTGAAGGTGCCGGAGGGCCGGATCTTCGTCCTCGGCGACCACCGCTCCGACTCGGCCGACTCCCGCTTCCACCTGGACGAGGAGGGGCACGGCACCGTCTCCGAGGAGCAGGTCGTGGGGCGCGCCGTGGTGATCGCCTGGCCCTTCGGGCACTGGCGGCGGCTGGAGGAGCGGCAGACCTTCGAGGCGGTACCGGACGCCAGTGCGAGTTCCGAGTCCACGCCCGGTCTGTCGCATAGTGTGTCCCAGCGGAATCTGAACGGATTGCCCGGGCTCCCGACCCCTGCGGAACTTCTGCTCGTTATGGGAGTGGTGGGCCTGTCCCTGTTCCGGGGCAGGCGTTCGCACGGAGTGAGGAGTGGATGTGGGGGATTTGGCCGTCGGCGCACGATCCGGACACGATGAGCCCGAGAAGAGGGCCGACGAGGCCACCGGCGATGTGACGGGTGACGACGTGACGGATGACGAGGTGTCGCACGACGAGGCGGCCGACGGCCCCGGCAGGGGCCCGAGGAAGCAGCGTTCCTTCTGGAAGGAGCTGCCGCTCCTCGTCGGCATCGCCCTGGTACTCGCCCTCCTGATCAAGACCTTCCTGGTGCAGGCGTTCTCGATTCCCTCGGAGTCGATGATGAACACCCTCCAGAAGGGCGACCGGGTTCTCGTCGACAAGCTGACCCCTTGGTTCGGCTCCGAGCCCGAGCGCGGCGAGGTCGTCGTCTTCCACGACCCGGGCGGCTGGCTGGAGGGCCAGCAGGCACCCAAGCCGAACGTCGTGCAGAAGTTCCTCAGCTTCATCGGCCTCATGCCGTCCGCCGAGGAGAAGGACCTCATCAAGCGCGTCATCGCCGTCGGCGGCGACACCGTCTCCTGCAAGGAGGGCGGCAAGGTCGTCCTCAACGGAGTGGCGCTGGACGAGACCTCGTACCTCTACCCGGGCTCCGTTCCCTGCCAGGACTCGTTCGGCCCGATCAAGGTCCCCGAGGGCCGCATCTGGGTCATGGGCGACAACCGGCAGAACTCGCTGGACTCGCGCTTCCACCAGCAGCTGCCGGGTGGCGGCACCGTCTCCGACGACGAGGTCGTGGGCCGCGCCGTCGTCATCGCCTGGCCGGTCACCCGCTGGGCCACGCTCCCGGTCCCGGACATCTTCGACCAGCCCGCCCTCGACCAGGCCCTGGCCGCCGCCCCCGTCGGCGCGGCGAGCGTCGCAGGAGCGCTGCCGCTGGTGCTGTGGCGCCGCAAGAAGCGCACCGCGGGGCATACCGCCGAGTAGCAACCCGCGGGTAGGGTGCCCACCCGGACCGTCGACAGACCTCTGGGGATGCACATGAGCGGAAAAACAGGGACCCAGGGCGGCCACGGCCGCCTCGGCAGCGTGCTGTCGGGGCTGGCCGTGGCCGTCGGCTGTCTGCTGTTCCTCGGCGGCTTCGTCGGGGGCGCGCTGATCTACCAGCCGTACACCGTCCCCACCGACTCCATGACGCCGACCATCGACGACGGCTCCAAGATCCTCGCCCAGCGCATCGACGGCGACGAGGTGCGCCGCGGCGACGTCGTCGTCTTCAAGGACCCGCTCTGGGGCGACTCGCCCATGGTCAAGCGGGTCGCCGGCGTCGGCGGCGACACCGTCGCCTGCTGCGACCGGGACGGGCGGCTCACGGTCGACGGCAAGGCCGTCGCCGAGCCGTACCTGACGCCGGGGATCGGCGGCCGGACGGTCGCGTCGGACAAGGAGTTCTCCGTGACCGTCCCGCAGGACAGCCTGTTCCTCCTCGGCGACGACCGGCACACCTCGCTCGACTCCCGCACGCACCTGGAGGAGGCCGGACAGGGTTCCGTGCCCCGCTCCACCGTCGTCGGCAGGGTCGACGCGGTCGTCTGGCCCGCCAAGGGCCTCCTGGAGCCGCCGACGGGCTTCGCGGACCTGCCCGGCGGCACCTCGCGGCCGGGCCCCTTCGAGGCCCTCTTCACCGCGATCGTCGCCGGGTGTGTACTGATCCTCGCGGGGGCCGCGTACGGTCCGGTGGCGAATCTGCTGACCGGACGCCGGGCCGGGGCGCGACCTGGCAGGCGGGAGAGGGTGGGCACGTGACGGAAGGCGGTACGGGGGCCGGGACGGGGACGGAGCCGGCGGCCGGCGGCACCGAGGGCGCCGCTCCGCGCCGGGTGGCGCGCGTCGTGCTGCTCGACCCCGACGACCGCATCCTCCTCCTGCACGGCTACGAACCGGACGACCCCGCGGAATCCTGGTGGTTCACCCCGGGCGGAGGCCTGGAGGGCGAGGAGACGCGGGAACAGGCGGCCCTGCGCGAGCTCGCCGAGGAGACCGGCATCACCGACGTCGACCTCGGCCCCGTGCTGTGGAAGCGGTACTGCTCCTTCCCCTTCGACGGGCGCCGATGGGACCAGGACGAGTGGTACTACCTCGCCCGCACCCGCGGGACCGAGGCCGCGCCCCGGCCGCAGGCCCTCACGGAGCTGGAGACCCGGAGTCTGGCGGGCCTGAGATGGTGGACCTCCGCCGAACTGTCGGCGGCGCGTGAGACGGTGTACCCGACCAGGCTCGCCGAGTTGCTCCACACGCTGCTCGACGAGGGACCTCCCGGTGCACCGGTGGTGCTCGCCCCGGAAATCGTCTAGGGGCGCGTACGGCTGGCGCACAATGGGGGGACGCACGGCTGAAGGGGAACATGCCATGAGTGCCGAGGACCTCGAGAAGTACGAGACCGAGATGGAGCTGAAGCTCTACCGGGAGTACCGCGACGTCGTCGGCCTGTTCAAATACGTGATCGAGACCGAGCGACGCTTCTACCTGACCAACGACTACGAGATGCAGGTGCACTCGGTCCAGGGCGAGGTCTTCTTCGAGGTCAGCATGGCTGACGCCTGGGTCTGGGACATGTACAGGCCGGCCAGGTTCGTCAAGCAGGTGCGCGTCCTCACCTTCAAGGACGTGAACATCGAGGAGCTCAACAAGAGCGACCTCGAACTCCCCGGCAGCTGAGCCCGCCCACCGCGGGGCCGAGGACGGGAAATCACCCTCACGAGTGACGCCGTTCTCCACAGCCTCCCGGCCGTCCACAGCGCCGCACGCGGCCCTCCGCGCTCCGTCACAGTCGGTGACGGAGGTGGTACCGCATGAACAAGACCCAAGCCCTCGGACGGTACGGAGAAGAGCTGGCGACGCGTCGGCTCACCGCGACCGGCATGCAGATCCTCGCCCGCAACTGGCGCTGCGGCCGCACCGGCGAGATCGACATCGTCGCCCGTGACGGCGACACCCTCGTCATCTGCGAGGTGAAGACCCGCCGCCATGGGGCGTACGAGCACCCGATGGCGGCCGTCACGCCCGGCAAGGCCGAGCGGCTCCGCCGGCTCGCCGCCTGCTGGCTCGACCGCAGCGGCACCCCCGCACCCGCCGGCGGCGTCCGCATCGACCTGGTCGGCATCGTCCTGCCCCAGCGCGGCGGCCCCGTCCTCACCCACGCCCAGGGGGTGGCGTGATGGGATTCGCCCGCACCTGCTCCGTCGCCCTCGTCGGCGTCGAAGGCGTCGTCGTCGAGGTCCAGGCCGACCTCGAACCCGGCGTCGCCGCCTTCACCCTCGTCGGCCTCCCCGACAAGAGCCTCAGCGAGAGCCGGGACCGCGTCCGCGCCGCCGTCGTCAACTCCGGCGCCGAATGGCCCCAGAAGAAGCTCACCGTCGGACTCAGCCCGGCCTCCGTCCCCAAAGGCGGAAGCGGGTTCGACCTCGCCGTCGCCGCCGCGGTGCTCGGGGCCGCCGAGCGCATCGACCCGCGCGCCATCGCCGACCTGGTCCTCATCGGCGAACTCGGACTCGACGGACGCGTCCGGCCCGTCCGCGGCGTCCTGCCCGCCGTCCTCGCCGCCGCCGACGCCGGCTACAAACAGGTCGTCGTCCCCGAGCGCACCGCGGGCGAGGCCGCGCTCGTCCCCGGCGTCTCCGTCCTCGGCGTCCGCAGCCTGCGCCAGCTGATCGCCGTCCTCACCGACGAGCCCGTGCCCGAGGAGGAGACCACCGAGGAAGGCCGGCCGGACGCCATGCTCGCCGGCCTGCTCGTCCCCGGCGCCGGCCTCGGCACCGGACTCGCCGCCGACCCCGCCGTCGGTCCCGACCTCGCCGACGTCGCCGGCCAGCACCGGGCCCGCCGCGCCCTGGAGATCGCCGCCGCCGGCGGCCACCACCTCATGCTCTCCGGCCCACCGGGCGCCGGGAAGACCATGCTGGCCGAACGGCTGCCCGGCATCCTCCCGCCCCTCACCCGGCAGGAGTCCCTGGAGGTCACCGCCGTCCACTCGGTCGCCGGCATCCTCCCGCCGGGAGAGCCGCTCGTCCGCCGGGCCCCCTACTGCGCGCCCCACCACTCGGCCACCACCCAGTCCCTCGTCGGCGGCGGCAACGGCCTGCCCAGGCCGGGCGCCGTCTCCCTCGCCCACCGCGGAGTGCTCTTCCTCGACGAGGCCCCCGAGTTCTCCGGCAAGGTCCTCGACGCGCTGCGCCAGCCGCTCGAATCGGGGCACGTGGTCATCGCCCGCGCCGCCGGGGTCGTCCGCCTCCCCGCCCGCTTCCTCCTGGCCCTCGCCGCCAACCCCTGCCCCTGCGGACGGCACACGCTGCAGGGCGCCGGCTGCGAATGCCCCTCCGCGCTCATCCGGCGCTACCAGGCACGCCTCTCCGGACCCCTGCTCGACCGTGTCGACCTGCGCGTCGAGGTCGAACCCGTCACCCGCGCCGACCTCCTCGGCCAGGGCGGCCCGGGCGAGACGACCGCCACCGTCGCCGAACGGGTCCGCGAGGCCAGGGCCCGCGCCGCGGCCCGCCTCGCGGACACCCCCTGGAACGCCAACGGCGAGATCCCCGGACACGAGCTCCGTACGCGATACCTCGCCGCGCCCGGCGCCCTGGCCTGCGCCGAGCGGGACATCGAGCGCGGACTCCTCACCGCCCGAGGTCTCGACCGGGTCCTCCGCGTCGCCTGGAGCGTCGCCGATCTCGCCGGGCACGACCGGCCCGACGGGCAGGACATCGCGCTCGCCCTCGAACTGCGCACCGGCATCACCCGCGGCGTGCCGGTCCGAGCGGGGGAGTACGCATGACCGCCACCCCCTCCCCGGACGCCACCCCCTCCCCGGACGCCACCCCCTCCCCGGACGCCGCCGCGGACGAGCGACTGGCGCGCGCCGCCCTCACCCGGGCCGTCGAACCCGGCGACGAGCACGCCGGCCGATGGATCCGCCGCCACGGCGCCACCGGCTTCCTGGACCGCCTCCTCCGCCCCGGCGCACCCGCGGGCGACGTGCTCGGCGGAGCACCGCGTGAGGTCACGGGCGACGCCGCGGGAGACGGACCGTTCCCCGGGACCGGCGCGCAACGGGTCGACGGCTGGCGGCGGCGCGCCGAGGCCGCCGAGCCCGCCCGGGACCTCGACACCGTCCACCGCCTCGGCGGCCGCTTCCTCATCCCCGGCGACATCGAATGGCCCCGGCAGCTCGACGACCTCGGGGACGCCCGGCCCCTCGGCCTCTGGGTCAGGGGCCCCGCCGACCTGCGCACCTGGGCCCTGCGCTCCGTCGCGCTCGTCGGCGCCCGCGCCTGCACCCCCTACGGCGCCCACACCGCCGCCGAGCTGGCCACCGGTCTCGCCCGGCACGGCTGGGTCGTCGTCTCCGGAGCGGCCTACGGCATCGACGGCGCGGCCCACCGCGGTGCCCTCGCCGCGGGCGGGGCCACCGTCGCCGTCCTCGCCTGCGGCGTCGACTCCTCCTATCCACGGGGCCACGACGGGCTCATCCGCCGCGTGGCGGAACAGGGACTCGTCATCGGGGAGCTGCCGCCCGAAAGCCATCCCACCCCCGGCCGCTTCATCCTCCGCAACCGCGTCATCGCCGCCCTCACCCGGGGGACCGTCGTCGTCGAGGCCCAGCACCGCAGCGGCTCGCTCGTCACCGCCCGCGCCGCCGCGCGGCTCGGCCGTCACACCATGGGCGTACCCGGCCCCGTCACCAGCGCCCTCTCCGCGGGCGTCCACGAACTGCTGCGCGGCGACGCCATCCTCGTCACCGACGCCGACGAGATCGTCGAACTCGTCGGGGACATGGGGCAGCTCGCCCCCGTCCGCCGCGGGCCCGTGCTGCCCCGCGACCTCCTGGCCCCCGCCGCGGCGCACGTCCTGGAAGCCGTACCCGCCGGTGGTCCCACCCCCGCCACCGTCATCGCCGACCGCGCCGGCACCACCCCCGACGAGACCCTCGCCAGGCTGTACGAACTCCACTCGCTCGGCTTCGTCGAACGTCACGGGGAGGGCTGGCAGTTGACGAACAGGAGGACCCGGCCGTCGAACGCGCGGCGAGGCGGTGCTTGACCTGGCGCATTCGGGTGAAAGGGTTGAGGCGATGAACAATCGAGTTCTCTCGGCCGCACCCGAGGGGCCGACACGCGCCACGGCCCGGGTTCGAAGATGCGACCGACGGCGTCCACCCGGAGCGGCGCGATCCGCCGATGTTCGCGCACCGCGACAGCGCACTCACGCTACGCTCACCAGAATTCCCACCAGGACAGCGACACCGACACCGACGGCAGAACGGCTCAAGGCAACGCATGCCCCAGCACACCTCCGGGTCTGACCGCGCTGCGGTGCCCCCAGCAGCCCGGGGCACCGTGCGACCGCCCGCACCGACCTCGCTCGACGAACTGTGGCGGTCGTACAAGGACACGGGCGACGAGCGGCTGCGGGAGCAGCTGATCCTCCACTACTCGCCGCTCGTCAAGTACGTTGCCGGACGCGTCAGCGTGGGGCTGCCGTCCAACGTGGAGCAGGCCGACTTCGTCTCCTCCGGGGTCTTCGGCCTCATCGACGCCATCGAGAAGTTCGACGTCGAGCGGGCGATCAAGTTCGAGACGTACGCGATCACCCGCATCCGCGGCGCGATGATCGACGAACTCCGGGCCCTGGACTGGATCCCCCGTTCCGTCCGGCAGAAGGCGCGCAACGTCGAGCGCGCCTACGCCACCCTCGAGGCCCAGCTCCGGCGCACCCCCTCGGAGACCGAGGTGGCTGCGGAGATGGACATCACCCTGGAGGAACTGCACGCGGTTTTCAGCCAGTTGTCGCTGGCGAACGTGGTGGCCCTGGAGGAGCTGCTGCACGTGGGCGGCGAGGGGGGCGACCGGCTGTCCCTGATGGACACCCTGGAGGACACGGCCGCGGACAACCCGGTCGAGGTCGCCGAGGGCCGCGAGCTGCGCCGTCTGCTCGCCCGCGCCATCAACACGCTCCCCGAGCGGGAGAAGACCGTCGTCACGCTCTACTACTACGAGGGCCTCACCCTCGCCGAGATCGGCAACGTCCTCGGTGTCACCGAGAGCCGGGTCAGCCAGATCCACACCAAGTCCGTGCTGCAGCTCCGGGCCAAGCTGGCCGACGTCGGACGCTGAGCGCCGGGGGCCGGTCGTACAGTGGAGCCGTGCCCAGGATTCGAGCGGCCTCGGTGGCCGAGCACCGGACGATGCAGCGCGGCGCCCTCCTGGACGCCGCGCGATCCCTGCTGTCCGAGGGCGGGACGGAGGCGCTGACCTTCCCCGCACTCGCCGAGCGCACGGGCCTGGCCCGTTCGTCGGTGTACGAGTACTTCCGGTCGCGCGCGGCCGTCGTCGAAGAGCTGTGCGCCGTCGACTTCCCCGTGTGGGCCGCCGAGGTCGAGGCCGCCATGGCCGGTGCCGAGACGCCCGGCGGCAAGGTCGAGGCCTATGTCCGCAAGCAGCTTGAGCTGGTCGGGGACCGGCGTCACCGGGCCGTCGTCGCCATCTCCGCGAGCGAGCTCGACGACGGCGCCCGCGAGAAGATCCGCGCGGCCCACGGCGGACTCGTCGCCATGATCGTCGAGGCCCTCGCGGCCCTCGGCCGGCCGCAGCCCCGCCTCGGCGCCATGCTCCTCCAGGGCGTCGTCGACGCGGCCGTCCGCCGCATCGAGCTCGGTGCCGCCGAGAACCCCGACGAGATCGCCGAGGCGGCGGTCTCGATGGCCCTGCACGGCGTCAACGGCGTCAACCGCGCTAACCACGTCATTGACGTCAGCGGCGTCAACGGCGGCGTCGACGGAG
Organism: Streptomyces sp. NPDC043176; assembly: GCF_056436715.1. NCBI lineage: Bacteria > Bacillati > Actinomycetota > Actinomycetes > Kitasatosporales > Streptomycetaceae > Streptomyces > Streptomyces sp. NPDC043176. The sequence continues at coordinate 49,387 of NZ_JBWKCA010000014.1, read as the reverse complement.
CTACTGCCTGACCCGGCTGTCCCCGCCGGAGAGCGGTGGCCCGTCGCCGTCTCCGGGCGGCCGCTCCTCCCCGCCCGTGAGCGGCAGCAGCCGCGAGGGCGCCCGGCGGGTCAGGAGGAGGAGCGGGTTCAGGTACGTGTCGCCGCGCAGGAGCCCCCAGTGCAGGCACGTCCGGGCGCAGTGGGTGCCGGCGTCGACCCGGGCGATCGGGGTGCCCGCGCGGACCGTGCTGCCCGCCGGGAGCAGCGGGGTGACGGGCGTGAAGGTGGTGCGGAGCGGCGGCCCGCCCGTGTGCGGCAGGGTGAGGGTGACGACCCCGCGACCGCCGACCGGCCCCGCGAAGGTGATCGTGCCCGCGGCCGGGGCGAGGACCGGGGCGCCGGGCGCCGTGGCGAGGTCGACGCCCCGGTGTCCGGCGGCGTACGGACCGGCCGGCGGGAGCCAGCCGCGGAGGATCTCCGGCGAGGGCGGGCCCACCGGCCAGAGCAGCCCGACGACGAGGAGCAGTGTGGTGAGGTACATGAGAGAAGACTTCTCCCGCTGACCGTTCCGGACGGTTCCGTGACGGTTCCTGTGGACTACCCGTCGGTTGTGGACAGGGTCGTCACCCGTCGCGCCCGGGGTCCCGTACACTTTCTATGGCGACCCGGGTCACCGGGTCGACTTCGCACGCCCCGCCACTGCCCTCACCGGACGTGGCAGCGCCTTTCGGTCCCTCGTGGGCATGGCGCGCCGGGGCGTCAGGAACACAACCGAGAAACCCAAGGAGATACGGCCATGGCCGTCGTCACGATGCGGGAGCTGCTGGAGAGCGGCGTCCACTTCGGTCACCAGACCCGTCGCTGGAACCCGAAGATGAAGCGCTTCATCTTCACCGAGCGCAACGGCATCTACATCATCGACCTGCTCCAGTCGCTGTCGTACATCGACCGCGCCTTCGAGTTCGTCAAGGAGACCGTCGCGCACGGCGGCTCCATCATGTTCGTCGGTACGAAGAAGCAGGCCCAGGAGGCCATCGCCGAGCAGGCGACGCGTGTCGGCATGCCGTACGTCAACCAGCGTTGGCTCGGTGGCATGCTCACCAACTTCTCCACCGTCTACAAGCGTCTGCAGCGCCTCAAGGAGCTCGAGCAGATCGACTTCGAGGACGTCGCCGCCTCGGGTCTCACCAAGAAGGAGCTCCTGGTCCTCTCCCGCGAGAAGGCCAAGCTGGAGAAGACCCTCGGTGGTATCCGCGAGATGTCCAAGGTGCCCAGCGCCGTCTGGATCGTGGACACCAAGAAGGAGCACATCGCCGTCGGCGAGGCGCGCAAGCTCAAGATCCCGGTCGTCGCGATCCTCGACACCAACTGCGACCCCGACGAGGTCGACTACAAGATCCCGGGCAACGACGACGCGATCCGCTCCGTCACCCTGCTCACCCGCGTGATCGCCGACGCCGTCGCCGAGGGCCTCATCGCCCGTTCCGGTGCCGCGACCGGTGACTCGAAGCCGGGCGAGAAGGCCGCCGGCGAGCCCCTCGCCGAGTGGGAGCGCGACCTGCTCGAGGGCGAGAAGAAGGCCGACGAGACCGTCGAGGCCCCCGCCGCCGAGGCCCCCGCCGCCGAGGCGCCCGCCGCCGAGGCCGCTCCGGCCGAGGCCGCTGCCGAGGCCACCGAGGCTCCGGCCGCGGACGCCGAGCAGGCCTGACCCTTCAGGACCTTCGGGTGACGACGGCGGGGGCCCACGAAGCCCCCGCCGTCCACCCGTGGACCCGCCCGATCTTTCAGACTTCGAGAGAGAAACAGACTCATGGCGAACTACACCGCCGCTGACGTCAAGAAGCTCCGCGAGCTCACCGGCGCCGGCATGATGGACTGCAAGAAGGCCCTGGACGAGGCCGAGGGCGATGTCGACAAGGCCGTAGAGGCCCTGCGCATCAAGGGCCAGAAGGGTGTCGCCAAGCGTGAGGGCCGCTCCGCCGAGAACGGCGCCGTGGTCTCCCTCATCGCCGACGACAACACCTCCGGTGTCCTCGTCGAGCTGAAGTGCGAGACGGACTTCGTCGCCAAGGGTGACAAGTTCCAGGCCGTCGCCGACCAGCTTGCCGCCCACGTCGCCGCCACCTCCCCGGCCGACCTGGAGGCGCTGCTCGCCTCCGAGATCGAGGCCGGCAAGACCGTGCAGGCGTTCGTCGACGAGGCCAACGCCAACCTCGGCGAGAAGATCGTCCTGGACCGCTTCGCGCAGTACTCGGACGGCTTCGTCTTCTCGTACATGCACCGCACGATGCCGGACCTCCCGCCGCAGATCGGTGTCCTCGTCGAGTTCGACAAGGCCGACGCCGCCGTCGCCAAGGGTGTCGCCCAGCACATCGCCGCCTTCGCGCCGAAGTACCTCACCCGTGAGGACGTCCCGGCCGAGGTCGTCGAGACCGAGCGTCGCGTCGCCGAGGAGACCACCCGCGCCGAAGGCAAGCCCGAGGCCGCGCTCCCGAAGATCGTCGAGGGTCGCGTGAACGGCTTCTTCAAGGACGCGACGCTGCTCGGTCAGCCGTACGCCCTTGACAACAAGAAGTCCGTCCAGCAGATCCTGGACGAGGCCGGTGTCACCCTGAAGCGCTTCACCCGCATCAAGGTCGGCATCTGAGTCCGTACGCGAACGCGACGGACACCGGACCCCGGTAGGGTCTGAGGCAGTCGTCCGCGCACGCGCAGGACGACCGCAGATCTGACGAGGAGGCCATTGCCGTACGGGATACCCGCGAGGACCCAGGGCAATGGCCTCCTTCGTATGTGCACGAGGAGATCTCCATGAACCAGCACGCCGTACAGGGCGACGACAACAACGGCAACAAGGCCGGCCGCTTCATGCTGAAGCTGTCCGGAGAAGCCTTCTCCGGCGGCACCGGCCTGGGTGTCGACCCCAACGTCGTGCACGCCATCGCCCGTGAGATCGCGGCGGTCGTCCGCGACGGCGCGGAGATCGCGGTGGTGATCGGCGGCGGCAACTTCTTCCGTGGCGCCGAGCTCCAGCAGCGCGGCATGGACCGGGCCCGCTCCGACTACATGGGCATGCTCGGCACCGTGATGAACTGCCTCGCCCTCCAGGACTTCCTGGAGAAGGAAGGCATCGACTCGCGCGTCCAGACCGCCATCACCATGGGCCAGGTCGCCGAGCCGTACATCCCGCTGCGCGCCGTGCGCCACCTGGAGAAGGGCCGTGTGGTCATCTTCGGTGCGGGCATGGGCATGCCGTACTTCTCCACGGACACCACCGCCGCTCAGCGTGCCCTGGAGATCGACGCCGAGGCCCTGCTCATGGGCAAGAACGGCGTGGACGGCGTCTACGACTCCGACCCGAAGGCCAACCCCGACGCGGTCAAGTTCGACGCCCTCGAGTACGGCGAGGTGCTCTCCCGCGACCTCAAGGTCGCCGACGCCACCGCCATCACCCTGTGCCGGGACAACAACCTCCCGATCCTCGTCTTCGAACTGCTCACCGCGGGCAATATCGCTCGCGCGGTGAAGGGTGAGAAGATCGGCACGCTCGTGAGCGACCAGGGCACCCGGGCCTGACACCCGAACCGGGAACCGCCCCGCGAGGGGATGGACAGAGCCCTGCCGGTCGTACCCACCGTGCAGGACACAACGCGACGACACGCAGGAGCATGTGGTGATCGAAGAGACCCTCCTCGAGGCCGAGGAGAAGATGGAGAAGGCCGTCGTGGTCGCCAAGGAGGACTTCGCCGCGATCCGCACCGGCCGTGCGCACCCGGCGATGTTCAACAAGATCGTGGCCGACTACTACGGCGCCATCACCCCCATCAACCAGCTGGCCTCCTTCTCCGTGCCGGAGCCCCGGATGGCCGTGGTGACCCCGTTCGACAAGAGCGCGCTGCGCAACATCGAGCAGGCCATCCGTGACTCGGACCTCGGCGTCAACCCGAGCAACGACGGCAACATCATCCGTGTGGTGTTCCCGGAGCTGACCGAGGAGCGCCGCCGCGAGTACATCAAGGTAGCCAAGGGCAAGGCCGAGGACTCGAAGATCTCGATCCGCTCGGTGCGCCGCAAGGCCAAGGAGACCATCGACAAGTTCGTCAAGGACGGCGAGGTCGGCGAGGACGAGGGCCGCCGCGCGGAGAAGGAGCTCGACGACACCACCGCGAAGTACGTCGCGCAGGTGGACGAGCTGCTCAAGCACAAGGAAGCCGAGCTGCTCGAGGTCTGATGAACGACTCTTCCTGGGGGGCCCCGGCCGGTTTTGGCCGTGGGGGACCCGACCAGGGGCCTGCCCCGGCGGGTCCCGCATACGATCGGCATCAGGCGGCGCAGACTCGGCCCATGCCCATCGTGCCCGACGTTCCCGCCGGCGGATTCCAGGACGGTCACGGCCGGGGGGCCGCTCACCCGAGCGGTCCCCTGTTCCGTGACGAGACGCCGCACGAGCACCCGCAGGAGCCCATGCCCAGCCCCACCCCGCCTCCGCCGCCCGCGCCGACGGCGCCACGGCAGAAGAAGAGCGCGGGGCGTGACCTGGGCGCGGCCATAGGGGTCGGAGTCGGTCTCGGCGCCGTCATCATCGCGTCGCTGTTCATCTGGAAGCCGGCGTTCATCGGGGTGATAGCGGTCGCCGTGGTGGTCGGGCTCTGGGAGCTGACCTCCCGCCTCCAGGAGCGCAAGGAGATCAAGGCCCCGCTGGTGCCGCTCGCGGTCGGCGGCGCGGCGATGGTCGTCGCCGGCTACGTCCGGGGCGCCGAGGGTGCCTGGGTGGCGATGGCGCTGACCGCGCTCGCCGTCCTCGTGTGGCGGATGACGGAGCCCCCCGAGGGGTATCTGAAGGACGTCACGGCAGGCGTCTTCGCCGCGTTCTACGTGCCGTTCCTGGCGACCTTCGTGGCGCTGCTGCTGACCGCGGACGACGGCCCGCAGCGGGTGCTGACGTTCCTGATCCTGACCGTCGTCAGCGACACCGGGGCGTACGCGATCGGCTGGCGCTTCGGCAAGCACAAGCTGGCCCCGCGGATCAGTCCCGGGAAGACCCGGGAGGGTCTGGCCGGGGCGGTGGCGTTCGCGATGGCGGCGGGCGCGCTGTGCATGGAGTTCATGATCGACGACGGTGTCTGGTGGCAGGGCCTGATCCTCGGCCTCGCGGTGGCCGCGAGCGCGACCCTCGGCGACCTGGGCGAGTCGATGATCAAGCGCGACCTCGGCATCAAGGACATGGGCACGCTGCTTCCGGGCCACGGCGGCATCATGGACCGGCTGGACTCCCTGCTGCCGACGGCACCGGTGGTCTGGCTGCTCCTCGCGCTGTTCGTCGGGACGACCTGACGCGAAGGCGTACGCGAAGGGCCCCCGCCCGCACCTCAGGTGCGGGCGGGGGCCCTTCGCGTCGGTTCCGGGGGCCGTCGCCCTCCCGGAACCGGGCTGCGGGACGGCGCGACGCGTGTGGACCTGCCCGTGCGGTGTCCGGGCAGGTGGTGCGCGGAGCGGGGACGCCGGCCGGTCCGCGCCGATGCCCGTACCGATCACGACCTGTGCCTCGACCTCGGTGGTCGGCCTGGGTGGTCGACCTGGGTGGTCCAAGCGGGCACCTCGGCGCCTGGGTGACGAACCTCGCCCCGGCCGTCTCCGGGCCGTCCCCGGGCGGCACGGACGGTGCGCGGCGTCCCCCGGACGACGCCCGCGCGGCCTCGGGCCCCTGGTCACCGGAATTCGTCTGCGACACTGGTATCACCATGCCCAAGCCCGGAGAACTCACTTTCGTCGCCCCCCGCGGAGCCAAGAAGCCGCCGCGGCACCTGGCCGACCTTTCGCCCGCCGAGCGGAAGGAGGCCGTCGCCGCGATCGGCGAGAAGCCGTTCCGCGCCAAGCAGCTGTCCACGCACTACTTCGCGCGGTACGCGCACGATCCCGCCGAGTGGACCGACATCCCGGCCGCGTCGCGGGAGAAGCTGGCCGGGGAGCTGCTGCCCGACCTGATGTCGGTGGTGCGGCACATCTCGTGCGACGACGACACCACCCGCAAGACCCTGTGGCGGCTGCACGACGGGACGCTCGTCGAGTCGGTGCTCATGCGCTACCCCGACCGGGTGACGATGTGCATCTCCTCGCAGGCCGGCTGCGGGATGAACTGCCCGTTCTGCGCGACCGGGCAGGCGGGCCTCGACCGGAACCTGTCGACCGCCGAGATCGTGCACCAGATCGTGGACGGGATGCGGTCGCTGCGGGACGGCGAGGTGCCCGGGGGACCGGCGCGGCTGTCCAACATCGTCTTCATGGGCATGGGCGAGCCGCTCGCCAACTACAAGCGGGTCGTCGGCGCCATCCGGCGGCTGACCGACCCGGAGCCGGACGGCCTCGGGCTGTCGCAGCGCGGGATCACCGTCTCCACCGTCGGCCTCGTGCCGGCGATGCTGCGCTTCGCCGACGAGGGCTTCAAGTGCCGGCTCGCGGTCTCGCTGCACGCGCCGGACGACGAGCTGCGCGACACCCTGGTGCCCGTGAACACGCGCTGGAAGGTGCGGGAGGTCCTCGACGCGGCCTGGGAGTACGCGGAGAAGTCGGGCCGCCGGATCTCCATCGAGTACGCGCTCATCCGGGACATCAACGACCAGGCCTGGCGGGGCGACCTGCTCGGCCGGCTCCTCAAGGGCAAGCGGGTCCACGTCAACCTGATCCCGCTGAACCCGACGCCCGGTTCGAAGTGGACGGCGTCGCGTCCCGAGGACGAGAAGGCCTTCGTCGAGGCGATCGCCCGTCACGGCGTGCCGGTGACCGTGCGGGACACCCGGGGCCAGGAGATCGACGGTGCCTGTGGACAGCTGGCCGCGGCCGAGCGCTGACCTTGTAGTCTGAGCTCGAACACATCTCCATATTCCGACAGGGGAGCGCCACAGCGCTGAGAGTGCGGTAACCGTAGACCGCAGACCCTCTGAACCTTGCCCAGGTCATTCTGGGTAGGAAGTTCGGTCGTAACTCAAGCTGTTGCGCCCTGCCCGCGCCCGGTTCCGCCGGACGCGGGCAGGGCCGCGTCTCTTCCTGGTCACACCCAGGAGGAAATCTCAGTGAGCACCAAGAAGATGGCCGCCGCCGCGCTCGTCGCGGCGCTGGGCGTCACCACCCTCGCCGCCTGCGGCACCGACGGCGGCGAGGGCGCTGCCGGGAAGACCGGCGGGCCCGCGCCGAAGACCGTGACGCTGGTGAGCCACGACTCGTTCAACGCCTCCAAGGAGGTGCTGGCCGAGTTCACGAAGCAGACCGGCTTCACGGTCAAGGTCCTCAAGAGCGGCGACGCGGGCGAGGCCGTCAACAAGGAGATCCTCACCAAGGGATCCCCGCAGGGTGACGTCTTCTTCGGCGTCGACAACACGCTGCTGTCCCGCGCCCTCGACAACGGCATCTTCGTCCCGTACGAGGCGAAGGGCCTGGACCGGGTCCCGGCCGCGTACCGGCTGGACGAGGAGCACCGGGTCACCCCGATCGACTCCGGCGACATCTGCGTCAACTACGACAAGAAGTACTTCGCCGACAAGAAGCTGGCGCCGCCGGTGACCTTCGACGACCTGGCGAAGCCGGCGTACAAGGACCTGCTCGTCGTCGAGAACCCGGAGCGGTCCTCGCCGGGTCTCGGCTTCCTCCTCGGCACCGCCGCCGAGTACGGCGACGAGGGCTGGCAGGACTACTGGAAGAAGCTCAAGGCCAACGGCGTGAAGACCGTCGACAGCTGGGAGCTCGCCTACAACCAGGAGTTCTCCGGCTCGGCCGGCGGCAAGCAGGCCAAGGGCGACCGGCCGCTCGTCGTGTCCTACGCCTCCAGCCCGCCCGTCGAGGTGCTGTACGGCGAGCCGCAGCCGAAGGTGGCGCCCACCGGCGTCTCCACCGGCACCTGCTTCCGGCAGACGGAGTTCGCCGGCCTCCTGAACGGGGCGAAGAACCCCGAGGGCGGCAAGGCACTGATCGACTTCCTGATCTCCCGGAAGTTCCAGGAGGACATGCCGCTGCAGATGTTCGTGAACCCGGTCGCGAAGGACGCGGCGCTGCCGGAGCTGTTCACGAAGCACGGCGTGGTGGTCGACGAGCCCGAGACCATGGCACCCGAGAAGATCGCCGAGAAGCGTGACCCGTGGATCCAGCAGTGGTCGTCGCTCGTCCTGAAGTAAGGCGCGACATCAAGGGGAGCGCGGCGCGGCTGGGGCTGATGGCCCTGCCCGTCGCGTTCTTCGGCGTCTTCTTCGCCTGGCCCGTCGCGTCCATCGTGGAGCGCGGGCTGCGGCCCGACGGCAGCTGGGACCTCGGGCGGATCGGCGAGACGCTGAGCCGGCCCGACATCCTCGACGTGCTCGGCTTCACCGCGTGGCAGGCCCTCGCCTCGACGGCGCTGACGCTGCTCGTGGCGCTGCCGGGGGCGTACGTGTTCGCCCGCTTCGACTTCCCCGGGAAGAACGTGCTGCGGGCCGTCGTCACGGTGCCGTTCGTGCTGCCGACCGTGCTGGTCGGCACCGCGTTCCTCGCGGTCGTCGGACGCGGCGGGCTCACGGACGAGCTGTGGGGACTGCGGCTCGACACCAGTGTGTGGGCGATCCTCCTCGCCCACGTCTTCTTCAACTACGCCGTGGTCGTACGGACCGTCGGCGGGCTCTGGTCCCAGCTCGACCCGCGCCAGGAGGAGGCCGCCCGGGTCCTCGGCGCCTCGCGCTGGACGGCCTGGCGGACGGTGACGCTGCCCGCGCTGGTGCCGGCGGTGTCGGCGGCCGCGCTCATGGTGTTCCTCTTCACCTTCACCTCCTTCGGTGTCGTGCAGATCCTCGGCGGGGACGCGTACTCCACCCTGGAGGCGGAGATCTACCGCCAGACCGCCCGGCTGCTCGACCTGCGGACGGCCGCCGTGCTCACGCTCGTGCAGTTCGCCGCGGTCGGCGCGATCCTCGGCGTGCACGCGTGGACGGTACGGCGACGCGAGACCGCGCTGCGGCTCGTGTCCCCGGAGCGCACCGCCCGCCGGCCCCGCGGGGCGGGGCAGTGGACGCTGCTCGCGGGAGTGCTGCTCTCCGTGGCGCTGCTGATCCTGCTGCCCCTCGGCGTCCTGGTGGAGCGCTCGTTCGCCGGGCCCGGCGGGTACGGCCTCGGGTACTACCGGGCCCTCGGTTCGCTCGACGAGAGCGGCACGTTCCTGGTGCCGCCGCTGGAGGCGATCGAGAACTCGCTGCGGTACGCCGTGGCCGCCACCGCGATCGCCGTGGTGATCGGCGGGCTCGCCGCGGCCGCCCTCACCCGGCGGGCGGGACGGCTCGTCCGCGGCTTCGACGCGCTCCTGATGCTGCCGCTCGGGGTCTCCGCCGTCACCGTCGGCTTCGGTTTCCTCATCACGCTCGACGAGCCGCCGTTCGACCTGCGGGCCAGCTGGATCCTCGTCCCCCTCGCGCAGGCGCTCGTCGGGGTCCCCTTCGTCGTACGGACCATGCTGCCGGTCCTGCGGGCCGTGGACGAGCGGCTGCGGGAGGCGGCGGCCGTGCTCGGCGCCTCGCCGTGGCGGGCCTGGCGGGAGGTCGACCTGCCGATGGTGCGGCGGGCGCTGCTCATCGCCGCCGGGTTCGCCTTCGCCGTCTCGCTGGGCGAGTTCGGCGCGACCGTCTTCATCGCCCGGCCCGACAGCCCGACGCTGCCGGTGGCGATGGCCCGGCTGCTCGGCCGGCCGGGCGAGCTCAACTACGGCCAGGCGATGGCCCTCTCGACCCTTCTGATGGTGGTGTGCGCGGTGTCCCTGCTGCTGCTCGAACGGCTGCGCACCGACCGGACCTCCGGGGAGTTCTGATGCTTTCGATCGAGGACGCGACCGTACGGTTCGGGGAGCGGGCGGTGCTCGACGCCGTGGACCTGGAGGTCGCCGAGCACGAGATCGTGTGCGTCCTCGGCCCCAGCGGCAGCGGCAAGTCCACGCTGCTGCGGGCCGTCGCCGGGCTCCAGCCGCTCGACGGCGGCCGGGTGCGGCTCGCCGGCGCCGACCAGGCGGGGGTGCCGGTGCACCGGCGGGGCGTCGGGCTGATGTTCCAGGACCACCAGCTGTTCCCGCAGCGGGACGTGGGCGGCAACGTCGCCTTCGGGCTCCGCATGCGGGGGGCCGCGAAGGCGGAGCAGGGCGAGCGGGTGGGGGAGCTGCTCGACCTCGTCGGCCTGCCCGGTGCCGAGCGGCGGTCCGTCGCCGCGCTGTCCGGCGGCGAACAGCAGCGGGTGGCGCTCGCCCGCGCGCTCGCGCCCCGGCCCCGGCTGCTCATGCTCGACGAGCCCCTCGGCCAGCTCGACCGAGGCCTGCGCGAGCGGCTCGTCGTCGAGCTGCGGCAGCTCTTCGGACGGCTCGGGACGACCGTCCTGGCCGTCACCCACGACCAGGGAGAGGCCTTCGCCCTCGCCGACCGGGTCGTCGTGATGCGTGACGGGCGGATCGCCCAGTCAGGCACCCCCGTCGACGTGTGGTCCCGCCCCGCCTCGGAGTTCGTCGCCCGCTTCCTCGGCTTCGACAACGTGGTGGCGGCCCGGGTCACCGGCACCCTCGCGCGGACCGCCTGGGGCCAGGTGCCCGTGCCGGACGGCTCCCCGCAGGGCGACCGCCGCCTGCTCGTCCGCCCCGGCGGGGTACGGCTCGCGGGGGACGGGCCGGCCTGGACGGTCGAGTCCCGGACCTTCCGCGGCGACCGGGTCGCCGTACGCCTCCGCCCGGCGGCCGGCCCCGCCCTGGAGGCCGAGCTCCCGCTGCGGGAGGCACCGGACGAGGGGGCCGAGGTCGCCGTCGAGTTCCGGGTGGAGGACGTGGTGGTGCTGGCGGGCGCGGGGGACGCCCCCTAGGTCCTGCCGGTCGGGCCGGACCTCCAGGACATCCCCTGCTCCTTCTCCTCCTTCGAGAGTCGTTCCAGCGCCGCCGGGGCCTCGTCGATCGAGTCGACCAGGGCGATGCGGGTCGCCATGGGGCGGCCTGCGGCCAGGGCGCGCAGGAGGGGCCAGGCGGGGAGGCGTTCGGTCCAGTGGGCGCGGTCGACGAGGACCATCGGGGCGGGGGTGCCGGGGGACTCGTAGTAGTGGGGGGTGGCGTCGGCGAAGATCTCCTGGACGGTGCCGGCGGCGCCGGGGAGGAAGACGACGCCGGCGGTGGAGCGGGCGAGGAGGCCGTCCTCGCGCAGCGCGTTGGCGAAGTACTTCGCGATGTGCGCGGCGAAGGGGTTCGGCGGTTCGTGGCCGTAGAACCAGGTGGGGATGGCGACCGAGTCGCCGCCGTCGGGGAGCCGGTCGCGGACGCGGAAGGCGGCGCGGGCCCACTCCGTCACCGAGGGGACGAAGGAGGGGACCTCGGCGAGCAGCGCGAGGGCCTCGGCCAGGGCGGGGTCGGGGAAAGGGGCCAGGTAGGCGCCGAGGTTCGCGGCCTCCATCGCGCCCGGTCCGCCGCCGGTGGCGACGGTGAGGCCGGCGCGGGCGAGGGACCGGCCGAGCCGGGCGGCGCCCGCGTACGCCTCGGTGCCCCGGCCCATCGCGTGGCCGCCCATGACGCCGACGACGCGGGCCCCGTCGAGGAGTTCGTCGAGGGCGTCGGAGACGGCGTCGTCGTGGAGCGCGCGGAGCATCGAGGAGAGGATGTCGCCGTCGGCCCTGGTGCGGCCGAACCAGGCGTACGCGCGCGCGTCCGGGGTGCCCTCGTACCCCTCGGTCGCGAGTCCCTCGAAGAGTTCCCCCGGGGTGTAGAGCCGTGCCCGGTAGGGGTCGAAGGGCAGGTCGGGCACGGGCGGGAAGACGAGTGCCCCGTCGGCGCGGACCTTGGCGGCGGCCTCGGGCTGCATGGGGCAGCCGAGGAAGACGGCGTCGGCGGTGGTCGCGGAGAGCAGGGCGAAGGTCCGGTCGGTCAGGTCGAGCGACTGGATCCGGAGGCCGGTGAGGGAGCCGGGACGGGCGAGCGCCGCGTCGAACTCGTCGAGCGTGTGGATCTCGTGGCCGTGCCCGCGGGGGCCGGGCGGGCGGTGGGCCGGGGGGAGCGTCGCCATGGGCCCACGATAGGGCCGCCGGGTGGGGCGGCCCCTCGTGCCGGCGGCTCAGCCGGTGAGCGGCAGGGCGGCGAGGCGCGCCACCGCCCAGGTGAGGGGCAGGAAGACGGCGAGCAGGACACCGGCCCGCAGGAGGGCCGCCGTGCGCAGGACCGTGGGCGGTGCGCCGAGGCGCAGGAGCGCCTCGGTGGTGTGGGTGCGGCACTGCCTGGACTCCAGGGCCGCCGTGAGGAGTGTCGCGGTCGTGCAGGCGAGGACGAGGGCCGCGCCGAGTCCGGTGAGCGGGCCGAAGGCGGCGGGGCCGCGGTCCCCGGCGTAGAGGGTGGCGGCCGCGAGGGTGCCGGAGACGACCGCGCTGACGACGCCGAGGGGGCGTCCGATGCGGCGGGACTCGTCCATGAGGACGCGGCCGGCGAGGAGTCGGGTGGCGCCGGGCCTGACCGCCTGGAGGAGGCGGCCGCAGCCGTGGGTGAGGCCGGGGCCGGCCATCGCGAGGCCGGCCGCGGTGAGGACCCAGCCGGCGAGGACGCCGAGCGGGCTGCCGTCGAAGCGGCCGGGCAGGGGGACGCCGTCGCCGCCGCCGCGGCCCGCGTACGTCTCCACCGCGAGGCCGACCGCTACCAGGGCGACCCCCCAGGGCAGCCCGGACGGCACCGGCTTCTCCGCGCCTTCCGGTGCTTCGGCGGCCGAGCGCGGTCGCAGGGCGAGGCCGGCCGCCGTGGCGGCGGCGACCGGCAGGACCGCGAGGAGTGTGAGGGCGGCCGCGAGCGGCAGCGGCTGGTCGGCGGCGAGCAGTTCGGCGGCCGCCCCGTCGAACGGCAGGCCGGTGATGTCGCCCCGCAGGTGCAGGTAGAACAGGAGCGCGACCGTGGAGCCGAGCGTGCAGGCGATGGCCGTGGAGGCGGCGGCGATCGCGGTGAGCCGGGCGGGGCCGAGGCCGATCGCCGAGAGTCCGGGGCGCGGCCGGGTGCTGGGGTCGGTGCGGGCCACCGCGACGGCGAACTGGACCGTGGCGGCCAGCGGCAGCGCGCACCACAGCAGCCGCAGCACGGCGGCCGAGGAGTGCTCGGGGTGCCCGACGGCGTATCCGAGGGTGCAGAGCAGGAGGAAGCCGACCCCCGCGGCCGCGGCGGCGACGAGGAGCCGTCGCGTCAGGACGAGGGGGTGGGTCCCGCGGGCTAGACGGAGAGCGAGCACGCCGCGACGCCCTCCGCCCCTGACGCCGGGGGTACGGTGCCCACCCTGCGTCCGTCGAGGAGCGCGACCGTGCGGTCGGCGAGCGCCGCGACGTCGAGGTCGTGGGTGGCGAGGAGCACGCTGATGCCGTGGGAGCGGGCGGCGGCGGTCAGGGTGCGCAGGACCTGGGCGCCGTCGGCCTGGTGGAGCGCGGCGGTGGGTTCGTCGGCGAAGAGCACCGAGGGGGTGGTGACGAGGGCGCGGGCGATCGCGATCCGCTGGCGTTGGGACTGGGTGAGGGCGTGCGGCCGTCTGCGGGCGGCGGCGCCGATGTCGAGCCGGTCGAGCCATTCCAGGGCGGCGGTCTTCGCGGCCCGGTGGGAGACCCCGCGGAGCAGCAGCGGCAGGGCGGTGTTCTCCCAGCCGGTGAGTTCGGGGACGAGTCCGGGTTCGGGGTCGATCCAGCCGAAGCGGTCGCGGCGGAGCCGTTCGCGCTGGGCGCGGCTGAGGGTGTGCACCGGGCCGCTGTTGAACCAGACCTCGCCCTGCTGGGCGACGAGCTGGCCGGAGAGGCAGCGCATGAGGGTGGTCTTGCCGCTGCCGCGGGGGCCGGCGAGGGCGAGGATCTCGCCTTCGCGGACGCCGAGGGAGACGCCGGTGAGCGCCTCCGTGCCGCCGAGGGCGCAGTGCAGGGAACGCGCCCAGAGCACGTCGTTGTCCGGTGGGGCCATCGCGTACACCTCGATGTCGGATCTGATGTGTTCCCCCGTACGGGGGAACGAGGAGACGGGCCTGTGGGTCACTCGGCACCGTAAGGATTCAGATCCGCTCATACGGACAGCACGCGGCCCGGGCCGCCGCCATCCACTCGGATGGCGGCATGCCCGGGCCGGGGTCACGCCGTGAGGGCGGCGTGATGCCGGGGGACCGGTGTCGGCCGGTCCTGGCGGCTCGGTCCTACAGCTTGGTCCACGCCTCGGTGAGCACCGAGCGCAGGATTCCCTCGATCTCGTCGAAGGTGCCCTGGTCGGCGATCAGCGGCGGGGCCAGCTGGATGACCGGGTCGCCACGGTCGTCGGCGCGGCAGTACAGGCCGTTCTCGAAGAGCGCCTTGGAGAGGAAGCCGTAGAGCACGCGCTCGGTCTCCTCGTCCGTGAAGGACTCCTTGGTGACCTTGTCCTTGACGAGCTCGATGCCGTAGAAGAAGCCGTTGCCGCGGACGTCGCCGACGATCGGGAGGTCGTGCAGCTTCTTCAGGGTGTCGAAGAAGTTGCCCTCCTGGTCGAGGACGTGCTGGTTCAGGCCTTCCTTGTCGAAGATGTCCAGGTTGGCGATCGCGACCGCCGAGGACACCGGGTGGCCACCGAAGGTGTAGCCGTGCAGGAAGGTGTTGTCGCCCTTGTAGAACGGCTCCGCGATGCGGTCGGAGACGATGCAGGCACCGATCGGGGAGTAGCCCGAGGTCATGCCCTTGGCGCAGGTGATCATGTCCGGCACGTAGCCGAACTTGTCACACGCGAACATCGTGCCGAGGCGGCCGAAGGCGCAGATCGTCTCGTCGGAGACGAGCAGCACGTCGTACTGGTCGCAGATCTCGCGGACGCGCTGGAAGTAGCCGGGCGGCGGCGGGAAGCAGCCGCCGGCGTTCTGCACCGGCTCCAGGAAGACGGCCGCGACGGTGTCGGCGCCCTCGAAGAGGATCTGCTGCTCGATCTGGTCGGCGGCCCAGCGGCCGAAGGCCTCGGGGTCGTCGCCGTGGATCGGGGCGCGGTAGATGTTGGTGTTCGGCACCTTGTGCGCGCCGGGGACCAGCGGCTCGAAGGGGGCCTTCAGGGCCGGCAGACCCGTGATGGACAGGGCGCCCTGCGGGGTGCCGTGGTAGGCGACCGCACGCGAGATGACCTTGTACTTGGTGTGCTTGCCCTGCAGCTTGAAGTACTGCTTGGCGAGCTTCCAGGCGGTCTCGACGGCCTCGCCGCCACCGGTGGTGAAGAAGACCTTGTTGAGGTCGCCCGGGGCGTAGTGCGCCAGGCGCTCGGCCAGCTCGACGGCCTTGGGGTGCGCGTACGACCACACGGGGAAGAACGCGAGCTCCTGGGCCTGCTTGTACGCGACCTCGGCCAGCTCCTGGCGACCGTGGCCGGCGTTGACCACGAAGAGTCCCGCGAGACCGTCGAGGTAGCGCTTGCCCTTGTCGTCGAAGATGTAGGTGCCCTCGCCACGCACGATGGTGGGAACGGGCGAGTTCTCGTACGACGACATGCGGGTGAAGTGCATCCACAGGTGGTCGTAGGCGGTCTTGGAGAGGTCCTGGGTCACGGTTATCTGGTTCCCCACATATAGGTCTGCTTCTTGAGCTTGAGGTACACGAAGCTCTCGGTGGAGCGCACGCCGGGGAGGGTGCGGATCCGCTTGTTGATCACATCGAGCAGGTGGTCGTCGTCCTCGCAGACGACCTCCACCATCAGGTCGAAGGAGCCCGCGGTCATGACCACGTACTCGCACTCGGCCATGGCCGTGAGCGCCTCCGCGACCGGATCCAGGTCACCCTCGACGTTGATGCCGACCATCGCCTGCCGTCGGAAACCCACGGTGAGGGGGTCGGTGACGGCGACGATCTGCATGACGCCCTGGTCGAGCAGCTTCTGGACGCGCTGCCTCACGGCGGCTTCGGAGAGGCCCACGGCCTTTCCGATCGCCGCGTAGGGGCGGCGACCGTCCTCCTGGAGCTGTTCGATGATCGCCAGGGAGACGGCGTCGATCGTCGGGGAGGAACCGCTTCCGGTTCTGGAGTCTGTGCTTCGACTGGCCACGACTTCACTGTGCACCGAGATTGTCTGTCGTGCAAGCCCAGACTGATGAAATTCGTTGTGAAGAGCTCTGGATCTCACTGAATCCGAAGTTGCGGGGGGTCGGGGCTGTTGAAAGCGTCAGTGAACCGATTAGGCTGGGGTGTCTCGTCCATCGGGACACCGCACAAGGACGTGCGAAGACAGAACGTGACAGGAGGGGTGGCAAGTGACCACCGAGCTGCGCCGGCTGCGTAACTACATCAACGGGGAGTTCCGCGACGCGGCCGACGGCCGCACCATCGAGGTGGTCAACCCGGCCACCGGCGAGGTGTACGCCACTTCCCCGCTCTCCGGGCAGGCCGACGTCGACGCCGCCATGGAGGCTGCCGCGGCCGCCTTCCCCGCCTGGCGCGACAGCACGCCGTCCGAGCGCCAGAAGGTCCTGCTCAAGATCGCGGACGCGTTCGAGGAGCGTGCCGAGGAGCTCATCGCCGCCGAGGTCGAGAACACCGGCAAGCCGGTCGCCCTCACCGCGAGCGAGGAGATCCCGCCGATGGTGGACCAGATCCGCTTCTTCGCGGGTGCCGCCCGGCTGCTCGAGGGCCGCTCGGCCGGCGAGTACATGGAGGGCATGACCTCCATCGTCCGTCGCGAGCCGGTCGGCGTCTGCGCCCAGGTGGCGCCGTGGAACTACCCGATGATGATGGCCGTGTGGAAGTTCGCCCCGGCCCTCGCCGCGGGCAACACCGTCGTCCTCAAGCCCTCGGACACGACCCCCGCGTCGACCGTCCTGATGGCCGAGATCATCGGGCAGATCGTGCCCAAGGGCGTCTTCAACGTCGTCTGCGGCGACCGCGAGACGGGCAAGGCCATGGTCGAGCACCCGACCCCGGCCATGGCGTCCATCACCGGTTCCGTCCGCGCCGGCATGCAGGTCGCCGAGTCGGCGGCCAAGGACGTCAAGCGCGTCCACCTGGAGCTGGGCGGCAAGGCCCCCGTCGTGGTCTTCGAGGACACCGACATCGAGAAGGCCGTCGAGGACATCTCGGTCGCCGGCTTCTTCAACGCCGGCCAGGACTGCACGGCCGCCACCCGCGTCCTGGTCCACGAGTCGATCCACGACGAGTTCGTGACGCAGCTGGCGAAGGCCGCCGCCGAGACGAAGACCGGCCAGCCGGACGACGAGGACGTGCTGTACGGCCCGCTCAACAACGCCAACCAGCTGAAGCAGGTCACCGGCTTCATCGAGCGCCTCCCGGCCCACGCCAAGGTCGAGGCCGGCGGCCACCGCGTCGGCGACAAGGGCTACTTCTACGCCCCGACCGTCGTCTCCGGCCTCAAGCAGGACGACGAGATCGTCCAGAACGAGGTCTTCGGCCCGGTCATCACCGTCCAGTCCTTCTCGGACGAGGCCCAGGCCCTGGAGTTCGCGAACGGCGTCGAGTACGCCCTCGCCTCCTCCGTCTGGACCAAGGACCACGCGCGCGCGATGCGCATGTCCAAGTCCCTCGACTTCGGCTGCGTGTGGATCAACACCCACATCCCGCTGGTCGCCGAGATGCCCCACGGCGGTTACAAGAAGTCCGGCTACGGCAAGGACCTCTCCGCCTACGGCTTCGAGGACTACACGCGCATCAAGCACGTCATGACCTCCCTGGGCTGATCCCGTCCCGGACCCCCGCGCGGCCCCGACACCTTGATCGACAGGGTGTCGGGGCCGCGCGCCGTCGCTCGACGGACCGTCCATTGCCGCAGGTGGCGGGCGGCCGGGATGCTGACCGGGTGAGAGCGACAGTCAGCAACCACGTGTCCCGCCGGTCCCTGCTGCGCGGCGCCGGCGGCGTCGGGGCCGCGGCCCTGCTCGCCGGCTGCGGAGTGCCCCCGGCCTACGTCGACGAGGGCGAGCGGGCCGGGCGGGACCTGTCCGCGCGGGACCGGACGGTCGACTTCGCCAACTGGCCGCTGTACATCGACACCGACGACGACGACACGTCCAGGCGCCCCACCCTGAACGCCTTCCGGGAGCGCACCGGGATCTCCGTCCGGTACACCGAGGAGATCAACGACAACGACGAGTTCTTCGGCAAGATCGGCCCGTCCCTCATGAACGGCCAGGTGACGGGCCGCGACCTGATCGTCGTCAGCGACTGGATGGCCGCCCGCTTCGTCCGCCTCGGCTGGGTCCAGGAGATGGACCGGGCCGCGCAGCCGAACGTCGCGCGGCACTTGGGCCCGCAGCTCCGCTCGCCCTCCTTCGACCCGGGCCGGCTGCACAGCGTGCCCTGGCAGTCCGGGATCACCGGCATCGCGTACGACCGGAGGAAGCTCGGCCGCGAGCTCCGCTCGACCAGGGACCTCTGGGCCGACGACCTGCGCGGCAAGGTCACCCTGCTCTCCGGGCTCGACGAGTCGTTCGCGCTGCTCATGATGGGCAACGGCGTCGACGTGACCCGCTGGACCGCCGACGACTTCCACACCCTGTGCGAGCAGGTCGAGGGGCTCGTCCGGGCGCGCCACATCCGGCGCTTCACCGGCAACGACTACATCAAGGACCTCTCCACCGGGGACGTGCTGGCCTGTCAGGCCTACTCGGGTGACGTCATCCAGCTCCAGGCCGACAACCCGGACATCGAGTTCGTCGTCCCCGAGGAGGGTGCCGAGCTCTGGGCCGAGTCGCTGCTGATCCCCAACCTCGCCCAGCACAAGGGCAACGCGGAGAAGCTCGTCGACTACTACTACGAGCCCGAGGTCGCCGCCGAGCTCGCCGCCTGGGTCAACTACGTCTGCCCGGTGCCGGCCGCCCAGGCCGTCCTCGCCGACTCCGGCGACGAGGAGCTCGCGGCCCTCGCCGAGGACCCGCTGATCTTCCCCGACGCCGCCATGCGGGGCCGGCTCGCCATCGCCCGGGACATCGGCGCCGGCGAGCGCCAGGAGTTCGCGAAGAGGTGGAACGCGATCGTCGGGCTGTGAGGTGCGAAGGACGCGACGACGGCGGTGTCGCACGCCGTCGCGCGGAGACTCGCACCCTGTTTCTGAACATGTTCAAGAGGGGCGTACGCTGTCCCCGTGAACGACACGAACGGGCCGAGAGCCCTTCTCAGGAGCATCCGTGTGTGGCTGGTCGTCTTCGTCGTCTGCCTGGTCCTGAGCGGGGCCACCGCCTTCCCGCTCGTGACCGAACTCCGCTTCCTCGACTCCGCGTTGACCGGCTGGGCCGCGCCCGTGGCCGATCTGCTCCCCGGCCTCGCCGAGTGGATCCACCGGGTGCGGGACGGCGTCGAGGCCACCGACCGGGGTGCCCCGTACGTCCTCTACGGCACCGACTGGCTGGCCTTCGCACACCTCGTCATCGCGGTCGCCTTCTACGGCGTGTACCGCGACCCCGTCCGCAACATCTGGGTCGTCGAGTTCGGGATGATCGCCTGCGTCGGCGTCATCCCGCTCGCCCTGATCTGCGGCCCGGTCCGGGGCATCCCCTTCTGGTGGTCGGTCATCGACATGTCGTTCGGCGTCATCGGCATCCTGCCGCTGCTCCACGTACGCCGGATGATCAAGCGCCTGGAGACCGCGCCCGCCCCGACGGGCGCCGCCGTGCCCGCCTGAGTCCCGGGAGGGGGTGTC
Source organism: Streptomyces sp. NPDC043176 (assembly GCF_056436715.1). Classification (NCBI taxonomy): domain Bacteria; kingdom Bacillati; phylum Actinomycetota; class Actinomycetes; order Kitasatosporales; family Streptomycetaceae; genus Streptomyces; species Streptomyces sp. NPDC043176. Next base: position 29,788 of record NZ_JBWKCA010000014.1, on the reverse strand, counting down.
CCGCCGATCACGCCGGGCCCGCTGATCCGGCCGGTCGGGGAGACGCCCCCTGGTCGGGCAGGCCGTAGGCCGCCACCATCAGGCCCAGGGCGGTGCGGTTCGTGCCCTGGCCCTTGGCGTCCGTGGCGTTGACGCTGTAGACGAGGGTGCGCGAGCCGTCGCGGGTCGAGGCGATGGCCGTGTTGTACCCCCAGCGGCCGCCGGTCTTGCCCCACACCTCGCGCCCGCCGAGCCGCTTCATGGACAGGCCGGCGGCGAACGCGGCCGGCTCGCCCGACTTCAGGTCGGTCACCTTCGGCAGGGTGAACATCTCCTCCAGGAGGGGGCCGCGCACCACCCGGCCCGCGAACAGGGCCCGGGTGAAGCGCTCCAGGTCGGCGGTGGTCGACACGATGTCGCCGGCTGCCCAGCCGTCCGTCACCCCCCACACCGAGACGTCACGGAGCCCCGTCGTGCCGTCGTCGAGCCGCATGGTCTGGTAGCCGTGGTTGTACGGCCCGGTGATCCCGGCCGCCTCGCCGGGGAAGTACGTGTCCCGCAGACCGAGCGGCCGCAGGATCCGGCGCTCCACCTGCCGCTCGTACGTGTCGCCGGTGACCCGCTCCACGATCAGGCCCGCGACCGTGTAGCTGATGTTCAGGTAGTGCTGCCGGGTCCCGGGCCGGAACTCGCGCGGCTGCGCCGTCGCCGAACGGACCATCTCGCGCGGGCTGTGGACGACGAACCGGTTCGCGTACCACTCCTCCACGGTCCCGCCCGGCATGACGGCGGCCGGGATGCCGTGCGTGTGGTTCAGGAGCTGGCGCACGGTCACCGTCGCGTACCGGCCGGGAACCAGGTCCGGCAGGTACGAGCGGGCCGTGCGGTCCAGGTCGATCCGGCCCTCGGCGGCCAGCTGGAGGACGGTCGCCGCCGTGAACACCTTCGTCACCGAACCGGCCCGGAAGCGGGCGGCCGGGTCCGCGGGGGCCCCGGTCTCCAGGTCGTGCACGCCCGCACCGCCCTGCCAGGAGCCCTCGGTGCCGCCCACCCGGACCAGCGCCGCCGTCGCGTCGGCACGCGGCAGACCGGCGATCACCGCGCTCAGGTCCGGGCTCGACGGCGCGGACACCGGGGCCGCCGCCGGGGGTGCCGCCGCGAAGGCCGGGGCGAGGGACGGCCCGGAGGCGACGCCCAGGGCCAGGGCGGCGGCGAGCAGCGTGCGGGTGGACTTCCTCATGGTCAACTCCGGTGGTGTGAGCCGTTGTTCTCGATGGCTCCATCCTGCTGACCGGCGGCGATCCGCGGATCGCCCGCGCCGGCGGTCTTCGGAGGACCGGTTCCTCGCCGACCCGGGGGAGGACGGGGCTACCCGCCTCCCCCGGGCGGGGGAGAGCCCGCCGACACGAGCCCCGTCTCGTACGCGCAGATCACCGCCTGGATCCGGTCGCGCAGCCCCAGCTTGGCGAGGACGTTCCCCACGTGCGTCTTCACCGTGTGGTCGCTGACCACCAGTTCCGCCGCGATCTCCGCGTTCGACAGCCCCCGCGCCAACAGCAGCAGCGTCTCCCGCTCGCGGCCGGTCAGCACGTCGAGCCGAGGGTCGGGGGCCGGGGCCGTGCCCCGCGGCCCGCCCGCGGTGTACTGCTCCACGAGCCGCCGGGCCACCGAGGGCGCGAGCAGCGAGTCGCCCGCCGCCACCACCCGCACCGCGTGCACCAGGTCGTCCCGGCGCACGTCCTTGAGGAGGAAACCGCTCGCCCCCGCGTGCAGCGCCTCGTACACGTACGCGTCGGTGTCGAAGGTCGTCAGGATCACCGTCCGGCAGCCGGACTCCGCGCTGATCGCCCGGCACGCCTCGATGCCGTCGGTCCGGGGCATCCGGATGTCGAGCAGTGCCACGTCCGGCGCGAGCCGCCGCACCGCCTCGACGGCCTCCGCCCCGTCCCCGGCCTCCGCGACCACCTCGATGTCCGGCTGCGCGTCCAGGATCATCGCGAACCCGCTGCGGACCAGTTCCTGGTCGTCCGCCACCACCACCCGGATCGTCATCTCCCCGCCTCCGCCGTCTCCGTCCCGGACGGCACGGGCAGCAGCACCCGCACCTCGAATCCCCGGCCGGCCGGGCCGGGACCCGTCGCCGCCGTCCCGCCGTGGGCGGCCGCCCGCTCCCGGATGCCCACCAGGCCGTGCCCGCCGGAGCCCGGCCGCGGGCCGCGCCCGTCGTCCGTCACGGTGACGCGCAGGACGCCGTCCCCGTAGGCCAGCCGGACGTCGGCCCGGCGGGCCTGGGCGTGCTTGACCACGTTCGTCAGCGCCTCCTGGACGATCCGGTACGCGCTCGCGCCGGTCGCCGCCGGCAGGGCCCGTACCCCGCCCTCCGTCTCGTAGCCGACGGCCAGGCCGCCGGCCCGCACCCGTGCCACCAGGTCGGGGATGCCGGCGAGGTCCGGCTGGGGCCGCCGGGGGGCCGCGCCCTCGTCGCCCTCGCGCAGCACCCCCAGCATGTGGCGCAGCTGGGCCATCGCCTCCCGGCCGGTCTCGGAGATCGCCTCGAAAGCGGCCTCGGCGCGCGCGGGAGCCGCCCGTACCGCCACCGGTCCGGCCTCGGCCTGCACGACCATCAGGCTCACCGCGTGCGACAGGATGTCGTGCATCTCCCGGGCGATCCGGGCCCGTTCGCGCGCGGCGGCCTGCTCGGCCTCGATCCGGTGCGCCCGCTGTCGGGCGTCCTGGAGCCGGCCGAAGACGTACGCGGCGGCGAACACGAAGAGCGAGAAGGTCAGTTCGCGCGCCGACCGGGTGTTGAGCCACACCGAGGCCGGCACGGCGACCACGAGCAGCGCCGCCGTCGTGAGCCGCTGCCACGCCGGTGAGAGCGCGGCGATCGTGTAGACGCTGACCAGCCCGGTGTACGGCAGCGGCTGCCCCGGCCCCTCCAGGGCCAGCGTGTACAGCGCGCTCGCGGCCAGGACGGCGAGCAGGACGGCGAGCGGCGCACGCCGGCGCCAGACCAGCGGCAGCACCGTCAGCGTCGTCAGGCCGTACGCGGGCCAGGTCGCCGGTTCGAGCTCCGGCCCGCGCGGCACCACGAACGGCATCGTCACCGCAGCCTGCACGAGCAGTGCGATCCCGATGTCCACCGCCCACGGGTTCGCCGTGCCCCAGTCCCGCAGGTGCTCCCGGCGGCTGTGCAGCTCCCCCCGTATGCCCATTACGGCTTGCGGGCGACGGCGCCGAACTGGGCGACCTCGCGCACGGTCCCGTCCGCCCCCTCGGGGCGCCAGCGCGCACACGACACGACGCCCGGCTCCAGGACGTCGAGCCCGTCCAGGAGGGACGTGAACTCGTCGCGGCCACGGGCGGTGATCGGCGGGGTCGCGTGCTCGTTCCAGAACGCCATCGCGGCCTTGTTGCCCTCGCCGCCGAGCTCGGGCTCCAGCGTCGGGTGGGTCAGGACCAGGTAGCTGCCCGAGGGGACGGCGGCCATCAGCGTCCGCACGATCGACCGGGCCTCGTCGGTGTCCAGGACGAAGTTGAGGATGCCGAGCATCAGCACCGCGACCGGGCGGGACAGGTCGAGGGTCGCGGCGGCCGACGCGAGGATCCTCTCCGGATCCCGCGCGTCCGCGTCCACGTACTCGGTGACGCCCTCCGGCGCGCTCGTCAGGAGCGCGCGGGCGTGGGTGAGGACGATCGGGTCGTTGTCGACGTAGACGATCCGGGCGTCCGGGGCGGCCCGCTGGGCGACCTCGTGGGTGTTGTCGGCGGTCGGCAGGCCCGTACCGATGTCGAGGAACTGGCGGACGCCCGCGTCGGTGGCGAGATGGGTGACGGCCCGGCCCAGGAAGGCGCGGTCCGCGCGGGCGACTTCGCCGATGCTCGGGTAGAAGCCGGTGACCCGGTCGCCGACGGCGCGGTCCACCGGGTAGTTGTCCTTGCCGCCGAGCCAGTAGTTCCACACCCGGGCGTTGTGGGCGATGTCGGTCCGGATCCGGTCGTTCACGCGTGAGCCTTTCGCAGGACGGCGGAGAGGGCGTCGACGCGGTTCGTGGTGATGGCGTCCACCCCGTTCAAGATCAGCTTACGCATGGTGCGCCGGGTGTCCGCCGTCCAGGAGGAGACCAGCAGCCCGTCCCGGTGCGCCCGCTCGCTCAGCTCCCGACTCACCAGGCCGAAGCGGTAGTTGAGCCACCTCGGCCGCACCGCGCCCAGCAGCACCGGCCGGGGCGGGGCGAGCGTGGTCCAGGTCAACGCGATCTCGGCGGCCGGGTCGGCGGCCCGCACCTGGAGCATGGCGACCGCCCCGGCGCAGTAGTAGACCCGCTCGCCGGCGCCGCACTCGCGGACCGTGCCGACGATCTTGCGGACCGAGTCCTCGTTCCCGCCCGGCAGGTCCAGCATCAGCCGGTGCTCCCCGGCGGCGAGCAGCGCCTGGCGCAGGGTCGGCACCCCGCCGCGCGTCAGCTCGCGCACCTGCTCGTACGAGAGGGAGGCCAGGGGCCGGTCGTGGCCCCACAGCCGCTTCAGGGTGTCGTCGTGCAGGAGGACGGGCACGCCGTCCCCGGTCAGCCGGACGTCGATCTCCACGGCGTCCGCCCCCCGCTCGATCGCCGACGCGATCGAGGGGAGCGTGTTCTCACGGGCGCGGTACGGGTCGCCGCGATGGCCTACGACAGTGACGGAGCGCATGGCCCCATTCTCGTCGCGGTCAGCGCGCCAGCCACTCGTTCGTGTAAGTGTCGATCTCGGCGGCGATCCGGGCCTTGCCGGCCGCGTCGAGGAACGAGGCCTCCACCGCGTTCTTGGCGAGGGCGGCGACACCGCGCTCGTCGAGGCCGAGGAGGCGGGCGGCGACGGCGTACTCGTTGTTGAGGTCCGTGCCGAACATCGGCGGGTCGTCGCTGTTGACCGTGACGAGGACGCCGGCGTCCACCATCTGCCGGATCGGGTGCTCCTCCAGGGTGGCGACGGCCCGGGTCGCGATGTTCGACGTCGGGCAGACCTCCAGGGCGATCCGGTGCTCGGCGAGGTACGCCAGGAGCGCCGGGTCCTCGACCGAGCTGGTGCCGTGGCCGATGCGCTCGGCGCCCAGGTCGCGGATCGCGTCCCAGACGGTCTCCGGGCCGGTGGTCTCGCCGGCGTGCGGGACGGAGTGCAGCCCGGCCGCGCGGGCCAGGTCGAAGTACGGCTTGAACTGCGGCCGCGGCACGCCGATCTCCGGGCCGCCGAGACCGAAGGAGACCAGGCCCTCCGGGCGGATCCCGTCGGTCGTCGCGAGCCGCGCGGTCTCCTCGGCGGAGACGATGCCGGCCTCGCCGGGGATGTCGAAGCACCAGCGCAGGACGGTGCCGAACTCGGCCTCGGCCGCCTTGCGGGCGTCCTCGATGGCCGCCATGAAGGCGCGCTCGTCGATGCCGCGGCGGGTGGAGGAGTACGGGGTGATGGTCAGCTCGGCGTACCGGATGTTCTGCCGGGCCATGTCACGGGCGACCTCGAAGGTCAGCAGCCGGACGTCCTCGGGCGTGCGGACCAGGTCGACGACGGACAGGTAGACGTCGATGAAGTGCGCGAAGTCCGTGAACGTGAAGTAGTCGGTGAGCGCCTCCGGGTCCGTGGGGACCTTGGAGTCGGGGTGCCGGGCGGCGAGCTCGGCGACGATCCGGGGCGAGGCGGAGCCCACGTGGTGGACGTGCAGCTCGGCCTTGGGCAGGCCGGCGATGAAGGGGTGGAGGTCGGTCATCGGATCATCGTAGGCCGGGCGGGTCCCCCGCAGGGGTGAGGTCGTAGCATGGCGTGACCACGATGGGGGAGGCCCATGTCTGACAACCGAGACCAGCCGCAGGGCGGGTACGACCCGGCGGACCCGTGGGCTCCGCCGAACCGCGACGGGGTGGAACTGAGCAAGTCGCCTACGCCGACGCCACCGCCCGTGCACGACCAGATGACGGTCACGTCGATGCCGGCCGCCACCGGACCCGGCGGCGACGTGCCGCCGCCCCCGGTCGCACCGGGCGGCCCGGCGGCCACGCCCGACGCGTACGGCTACCCGCCGGCCACGCCGGGCGCCTACGGCTACCCGGCCGCACCGGCCCCGCAGCCCGCGCCGACGCCCCCGACCGTGTCGGGTTACGGCTACCCGGGCTACGGCTCGGGGTACAACCAGCCGGGCTGGCAGCCGACGCCGTCCAACGGCATGGGCACGACCGCGATGGTGCTCGGCATCATCGCGGTGGCCGGGTTCTGCATGTACGGCCTCGGGGTGATCCTCGGCGTCCTCGCCCTGATCTTCGGCATCATCGGCATGAAGAAGGCGGCCCGCGGCGAGGCGACGAACCGGGGCATGGCCCTCGCGGGCGTCGTGCTCGGCTCCATCGGCATCCTGGTGAGCGCCGTCTTCCTCGGCTTCATCATCTGGGCCATCGCCCAGGACTCGTCGAGCTACGACGACTCCGGTACCGACTCGGACCCGTTCTCGTCGAACCTGGTGCTCGAGATCGAGCGCTGAGGCCGCACGGCGAGCGAAGGGCCCCGCACCTCACCGAGGCGCGGGGCCCTCTCGCGTGCGCGCGGGGCCCGCGCGTGCCCGTCCCGTGCGTCAGGAGCCGCGCAGCCGGTCCCGGGCGTCCATGAGGGCGAAGCCCAGCAGGTTCAGGCCGCGCCAGCGGGCCGGGTCGTGGGCCCCCGGGTCGTCGGCGGCCAGTCCGATGCCCCAGATCCGGTCCACCGGGCTGGCCTCCACGAGGACCCGCTCCCCGGTGTTCAGGAGGAACGCCCGCAGGCCCTCGTTCGAGGAGAACTTGTGGACGCTGCCCTCGACGACGATCCCGAAGCGCTCCCGCTGCCACACGGCGTCGTCGAAGCCCCGCACCAGCCGGCCGGCCTTCTTGGCCTCCGCCGGGGTACGGGCGGTCAGCGCGGCCCGCTCGGCCTCGACGTCCCCGAAGAGGCGGGCCTTGGCGGCCATCATCCAGTGCTCGGCGGTCGCGTACGCCACTCCGTCGACCGTGAACGGGGCCGGCCACCACTGGCTCAGACAGCTCGCCGAGAGGCGCCCGTCCGGGTGGGGACGGTGGCCCCAGAAGAGCAGCCACTTCGGACGGTCACCCCTGTTGACCTGCTGTGTCAGCTCGTCGATCTTGTTCATGCATGCGAGTCTGACAGCCGCCACTGACACTCCGTACGGAGATTTTCCGGCAGCCTCGACACATGGTCGACCGATTCCGTCGCGTAACCAAAAGGAAACAACGGAATCACTTGTTGAGGCACCTTCCCCATGTCAGGATCGGCACTCAATTCGAGCTGGGACAACGGAGAGCGTCATGGGCAACCGCTTCCAGGTGACGGACCGCTTCGCGGACGGCGCACAGTACATCGGCGGGCGGCTCCGGGCCGGAACCTCCGGTCAGGAACACAGCGTGATCGACCCGGCCACGGGGGAGAGCGTCCACACCTACGCGCTCGCCTCCACGGCCGACGTGGACGAGGCCGTCGCCGCCGCCAAGGCCGCCTTCCCGGGCTGGGCGGGCGCCACCCCGGGCGAGCGCTCCGACGCGCTGCACCGCCTCGCCGGCGTCCTCGCCGAATGGGCGGACGACATCGCGCGGGTCGAGTCGCTCCAGTGCGGCAAGCCGCTGAAGCTCACCACCGAGTTCGACGTGCCCGGCACCATCGACAACACCGCCTTCTTCGCCGGCGCGGCCCGTCACCTCCAGGGCCAGTCGGCCGCCGAGTACGACGGCGACCACACCTCGTACATCCGGCGCGAGCCGATCGGCGTCATCGGCTCCATCGCCCCCTGGAACTACCCGCTCCAGATGGCCGCCTGGAAGATCCTCCCGGCGATCGCCGCGGGCAACACGATCGTCCTGAAGCCCGCCGAGCTCACCCCGCTGACCTCGCTGATGTTCGCGCAGGCGGCCAAGGAGGCGGGCATCCCCGACGGCGTGATCAACGTCGTCAGCGGCTCCGGACGGGTCGTCGGCGAACACCTCGTCGGCCACCCCGACGTCGTCATGACCTCCTTCACCGGCTCCACCCCGGTCGGCAAGCGGGTCGCCGAGGTCGCCACCGCCACCGTGAAGCGGCTCCACCTCGAACTCGGCGGCAAGGCCCCCTTCCTCGTCTTCGACGACGCCGACCTGGAGGCCGCCGCGCAGGGAGCCGTCGCCGCCTCCCTCATCAACAGCGGCCAGGACTGCACCGCCGCCACCCGCGCGTACGTCCAGCGCCCGCTCTTCGACGCCTTCGTCGCCCGCGTCGCCGAGCTGATGGAGACCGTCCGCGTCGGCGACCCCTTCGCGCCGGGCACCGACCTCGGCCCGCTCGTCAGCCACCGGCACCGCGACAGCGTCGCCGGATTCGTCGAGCGCGCCCGCGACTACGCCACCGTCGTCACCGGCGGCGAAGCCCCCGGCGGCGACCTCGAGGACGGTGCGTACTATCGTCCGACCCTGATCACCGGGGCCGCGCAGGACAGCGAGGTCGTGCAGTCGGAGATCTTCGGGCCGGTCCTGGTGGCCCTGCCCTTCGACGGCGACGACGAGGGCATCCGGCTCGCCAACGACACCCCGTACGGCCTCGCCGCCTCCGCCTGGAGCCGTGACGTCTACCGGGCCAACCGCGCCACGCGGGAGATCAAGGCGGGATGCGTGTGGGTCAACGACCACATCCCGATCATCAGCGAGATGCCGCACGGCGGGACCAAGGCATCCGGTTACGGAAAGGACATGTCGGTGTACTCCTTCGAGGAGTACACGCAGGTCAAGCACGTGATGTTCGACAACACCGCGGTGGCGGCCAAGGACTGGCACCGCACGATCTTCGGGGACCGATAGCCATCTCGCCGCCCGACCAGCGGCCCACCCATCCCGAAAGGGCACAGCGCATGGAGCAGTACGAGCCCGACAGCCTGTCCGCCGCGCAGCTGGCGGCGATACGGCGCAGCATGACGAGCGGCCGGGGCGCGCTCAGCCGCCGTTCGATGCTGCGCGCGGGCGGCGTCGGCGCGCTCACCGTCGGCGGCCTCGCCGGCCTGAGCGCCTGTGGCATCCCGCCGGCCAAGCGGGAGGGCCAGGGCCCCGCGTCCATCGACGTGTCGGCCAAGGAGAAGAGCGTCTCCTTCTCCAACTGGACCGAGTACATGGACGTCAGCGAGGACGAGAAGTCCCGCCCCACCCTGGAGGCGTTCGCCCGACGCACCGGGATCAAGGTCAAGTACACCGAGGACATCAACGACAACGTCGAGTTCTTCGGCAAGATCAAGCCCCAGCTCGCCGCCGGCCAGGACACCGGCCGCGACCTGATCTGCGTCACCGACTGGCTCGCGGCCCGGATCATCCGGCTCGGCTGGGCGCAGAAGCTCGACGCCTCGAACCTGCCCCACGCCTACGCGAACCTCTCCAGCCAGTTCCGCAGCCCCGACTGGGACCCGGGCCGCGCCTACTCGTACCCGTGGACGGGCATCTCCACCGTCATCGCGTACAACGTCAAGGCGACCGGCGGCAAGAAGGTCGACTCGGTCACCCAGCTCCTGGACGACCCGTCGCTCAAGGGCCGGGTCGGTTTCCTCACGGAGATGCGCGACTCCGTCGGCATGACCCTGCTCGACCTCGGCAAGGACCCGGGGAAGTTCACGGACGCCGACTACGACGAGGCGATCGGGCGGCTCCAGAAGGGCGTCGACAAGAAGCAGATCCGCCGCTTCACGGGCAACGACTACACCTCGGACCTGGACAAGGGCGACCTGGCGGCCTGTCTCGCCTGGGCCGGTGACGTCATCCAGCTCCAGGCGGACAACCCGGACATCCGGTACGCCATCCCGTCCGCCGGATACATCACCTCCAGCGACAACCTGCTCGTCCCCGCGCAGTCCCGGCACAAGGCGAACGCCGAGAAGCTCATCGACTACTACTTCGAGCTTCCCGTCGCCGCGCAGCTCGCCGCGTACATCAACTACGTCTGCCCGGTCGACGGGGTGAAGGACGAGCTCGCCAAGATCGACCCCGAGCTCGCGAACAACACGCTGATCCTCCCGGACAAGGCCATGGCCAAGAAGTCGCACGCCTTCCGCTCGCTCACCAGCGCGGAGGAGACGGCGTACGAGGAGAAGTTCGCCAAGCTCATCGGCGCCTGAGCCCGTCGTCGTCCACCTCTCTCACTCCCCTGGGACCGCAACCCATGACTGACAAGACTGCTCACACTGGAAAGAACACGGGCGGCGGCGACGTCCGTCTCACCGGGATCAGCAAGTCGTACGGCTCCTTCACCGCCGTCCACCCGCTCGACCTGACCGTCCCGCAGGGCTCCTTCTTCGCCCTGCTCGGCGCCTCGGGCTGCGGAAAGACCACCACGCTGCGCATGATCGCCGGCCTGGAGGACCCGAGCACCGGCACCGTCTTCCTCGGCGACAGGGACGTCACCGACCTGCCGCCGTACAAGCGGCCGGTCAACACCGTCTTCCAGTCCTACGCGCTCTTCCCGCACATGGACATCACCGAGAACATCGCCTTCGGCCTGCGCCGCCGCGGCATCAAATCGGTGAAGAAGCAGGTCGACGACATGCTGGAGCTCGTCCAGCTCGGCGACAAGGCCCACCACAAGCCGCACCAGCTCTCCGGCGGCCAGCAGCAGCGCGTCGCCGTGGCCCGCGCGCTCATCAACCACCCGCAGGTGCTGCTCCTCGACGAGCCGCTCGGCGCCCTCGACCTCAAGCTGCGCCGTCAGATGCAGCTGGAGCTCAAGCGGATCCAGACCGAGGTCGGCATCACCTTCGTGCACGTCACCCACGACCAGGAGGAGGCCATGACGATGGCCGACCAGGTCGCGGTGATGAACGGCGGCCGGGTCGAGCAGCTCGGCGCCCCCGCCGACCTGTACGAGAACCCGCAGACCACCTTCGTCGCCAACTTCCTGGGCACCTCGAACCTGATCGAGGCCGAGGTCCTGGAGACCGGCTCGGACGTGCTCGTCACGGCCGGCGGCGGCAAGCTCCGGATCCCCGGCGACCGCTGTACCTCCGCCGTCCGCCAGGGCGGCAAGGTCCTCGTCGGCGTCCGCCCCGAGAAGATCTCGCTCGCGCACGCCGACGACGCGGGCTCGATCGCCGACGGCCGCAACCGGGTCACCGGCCGGATCGCCGACTCCTCCTTCATCGGCGTCTCCACCCAGTACGTGGTGAACTCGCCGGCGGGCGCGGAGCTCCAGGTGTACGAGCAGAACATCGAGCGCGACACCCGCCTGGTCCCCGGCGCCGAGGTCGTCCTGCACTGGAACCCGGCGCACACCTTCGGGCTCGACGCGACGCAGGACATCGACGCGGGCGTGGAGACGGTGGAGGACGCCGGATGAGCGCCACCACGCTGACGAAGGACGCGCCTGAGACAGAGGAACCGGTTCTGCGCAAGCCGTCGACCCGCAAGCGGCTCGTCCCGTACCTCCTGCTGCTCCCCGGCATCATCTGGCTGCTCGTCTTCTTCGCGCTGCCGATGGTCTACCAGGCCTCCACCTCCGTCCAGGAGGGCAGCCTGGAAGCGGGCTTCAGGGTCACCTGGCACTTCCAGACCTATGTCGACGCCTTCGCCGAGTACTGGCCGCAGCTCCTGCGCTCGGTGCTGTACGCGGGCACCGCCACCCTGCTCTGCCTGCTGCTCGGCTACCCGCTCGCGTACCTCATCGCCTTCAAGGCGGGCCGCTGGCGCAACCTGCTCCTCGTCCTCGTCATCGCGCCCTTCTTCACCAGCTTCCTCATCAGGACGCTCGCGTGGAAGACGATCCTGGCCGACGACAGCGTCGTCGTGGACCTGCTGAACGCCCTGCACGTCCTCGACGTGACCAGCTGGCTCGGCTGGACCGAAGGCGAGCGGGTGCTCGCCACGCCCATGGCGGTGGTCTGCGGTCTCACGTACAACTACCTGCCGTTCATGATCCTGCCCCTCTACACCTCGCTGGAGCGGATCGACGGCCGGCTGCACGAGGCCGCGCGGGACCTGTACGCGTCCCCGTCCACCACCTTCCGCAAGGTGACCTTCCCGCTGTCGATGCCCGGCGTCGTCTCCGGCACCCTGCTCACCTTCATCCCGGCGAGCGGCGACTACGTCAACGCCGAACTGCTCGGCTCCACCGACACCAAGATGATCGGAAACGTCATCCAGTCGCAGTTCCTCCGCGTCCTCGACTACCCGACGGCGGCCGCGCTCTCCTTCATCCTCATGGCGATCGTCCTGGTGATCGTCAGCCTCTACATCCGCAAGGCGGGAACGGAGGACCTGGTCTGATGCGCTGGCTCCGAAAGAACCTCGTCGTCCTGGCGGGCCTGTTCACGCTCGCCTACATGATCGTGCCGAACGTCGTGGTCATGGTGTTCTCGTTCAACAAGCCGAACGGGCGCTTCAACTACTCCTGGCAGGAGTTCTCGCTCGACGCGTGGAAGGACCCCTGCGGCGTCGCCGACATGTGCGAGTCGCTCTCGCTCTCCCTCCAGCTCGCCGCCTGGGCGACGGTCGGCGCGGTCGTCCTCGGCACGATGATCGCCTTCGCGCTGGTCCGCTACCGCTTCCGGGCGCGCGGCGCGATCAACTCGCTGATCTTCCTGCCGATGGCGATGCCCGAGGTCGTCATGGCCGCCTCGCTGCTCACCCTCTTCCTCAACATGGGGATCGAGCTGGGCTTCTGGACGGTCCTCATCGCCCACATCATGTTCTGTCTGTCGTTCGTCGTGACGGCGGTCAAGGCCCGGGTCATGTCCATGGACCCGCGTCTGGAGGAGGCCGCGCGCGACCTCTACGCGGGGCCGGCGCAGACCTTCCTGCGCGTGACCCTGCCGATCGCCGCGCCGGGCATCGCCGCCGGCGCGCTGCTCGCCTTCGCGCTGTCGTTCGACGACTTCATCATCACCAACTTCAACGCGGGCTCCACCGTCACCTTCCCCATGTTCGTCTGGGGCTCGGCACAGCGCGGAACCCCCGTTCAGATCAACGTCATCGGCACCGCGATGTTCGTCCTCGCGGTACTGATGGTCGTGGCCGGGCAGATCATCGCGAACCGGCGCAGGAAAACAGCAACAGCCTGAGCGAAGGCCGCTCAGGCACCGAAGGAGTTGGAAACCATGGCCCCAGTCGCCATGCGTCTCGCTGCACAATCTCTCTCCGACGCCCAGCCCGTCCCCTTCTGGCTGGAAGACCCCGGCAAGCCCGGCGCCCTGCCCGCCCTCACCGGCACCGAGAAGTGCGATCTCCTCGTGGTCGGCGGCGGATACAGCGGACTGTGGACCGCGCTCCTCGCCAAGGAGCGCGACCCCGCCCGGGATGTCGTGCTGATCGAAGGCCGCGAGGTGGGCTGGGCCGCCTCGGGCCGCAACGGAGGCTTCTGCGCCGCCTCCCTGACCCACGGCTTCGGCAACGGGCTCGCCCGCTGGCCGGGCGAGCTGCCGAAGCTGGAGAAGCTCGGCGAGCGCAACCTCGACGCCATCGAGGAGACGGTCGCCCGCTACTCCCTGGACTGCGAGTTCGAGCGCACCGGCGAGATCGACGTGGCCACCGAGGCGTACCAGGTGGAGGAGCTCCACGAGTGGTACGAGGAGGCCGAACGGCTCGGTCTCGCCGACGGCCTGGAGTTCCTGGACCGGGACGCCGTACGGGCCGAGGTGGACTCGCCGACCTTCCTCGGCGGCATGTGGGACCGGCGCGGGGTCGCCATGCTCCACCCGGCCAAGCTGGCCTGGGGCCTGAAGCGCGCCTGCCTCGACCTGGGCGTACGGATCTTCGAGAACACGCCCGGTCTGCGGCTGGCCTCCGTCGGCGCCGGCGTCGGCGTCCACACCCCGTACGGCAAGGTGCTCGCCCGCCGCGTCGCGCTCGGCACGAACGTCTTCCCGTCCCTGGTCAAGCGTGTCCGGCCGTACACGGTCCCGGTCTACGACTACGCGCTGATGACCGAGCCGCTCAGCCCCGCGCAGCTCGCCTCCGTGGGCTGGAGGAACCGGCAGGGACTCGGCGACTCCGCCAACCAGTTCCACTACTTCCGGATCACCGCCGACCACCGCATCCTCTGGGGCGGCTACGACGCGATCTACCCCTTCGGCGGCAAGCTCAACGCCGAGATGGACCACCGCCCGGAGACGTACCTCAAGCTCGCCGAGCACTTCTTCCGCTGCTTCCCGCAGCTGGAGGGCCTGCGCTTCAGCCACGCCTGGGGCGGCGCCATCGACACCTGCTCGCGCTTCTCGGCCTTCTTCGGCACGGCGTACCAGGGGAAGGTGGCGTACGCGGCCGGCTTCACCGGCCTCGGCGTCGGTGCCACCCGCTTCGGCGGGGACGTGATGCTCGACCTGCTCGCGGGGGAGCGCACCGAGCGCACCGAACTGGGCATGGTCCGCTCCAAGCCGCTGCCGTTCCCGCCCGAGCCGGTCGCCTGGGCCGGCATCGGCATCACCAAGTGGGCGCTCGCCCGCGCCGACGAGAACGGCGGCCGGCGCAACCTGTGGCTGAAGACGATGGACCGGCTGGGCCTCGGCTTCGACAGCTGAACTGCCGTGTGACGCAGGTCACAACCGATGGGTGGCAGAACCCGCGTAAGAGAAGCCCCCTTACCCGCTCTCTCCGGGTGGACACCGCGTCCACACGGAGAGGAGGCAGTTGAGATGACTGGTACGGGGGCTTCTGGCGTCAGGAGCGCGGTGGAGTGGCTGACCTCGGTCGCACCCGATCCCAACGCCTGCCGGTGGGAGTGGGAGCGCAACCCGCACGGGGTCGCGCTGCTGCCCGCCGGCAGGCGCTGGGACGTGCTGATCCTGCCGGGCGAGCTGGGCTACCCCGCGTTCGACGTGCTGACCCGCCTCGTGGACCGGCCGGGCCCCGTCCTGGCCGACTTCGGCGACTCCCGCATCGGCTTCTTCGTCCCGCCGGGCACCGCCGCCCGCTGGATCGGCACCGGGGTGCGCAGCGCCGGGGCCGGCACCTGGATCGTGGTCCCGTACCCCGGCCGGTCGACCGGCGGGGTGCGCTGGCTGGTGGCCCCGGACGGGGCGGGCACCCTCAACGACGCCTCGCTCCTGGAGCTGGCGATGCACGAGGCGGCGGGGCAACTGGCCAGGGGGGAAGGGGAGTCGGCGGTGTGACCGGCCGGGAGTGAACAGCGGGCCTTCGGGGTCCGATCGCGGGCGAAGGGCGAACAGAGGTCTTGACCACTTGATTGGTCTGGACCATGCTGTGGCGCGCTCCCACCCCGATTCCCCCACCCCCGGAGGCAGTTGTGGACCGCACCAGACCTCTCACCTTGCTCCTCGCGGGCGCCCTCGCCGCCGGCGGACTCCTGGCGCTCACCCCCGCGGCCCAGGCCGCCGACACCGAACTCGCCCGCAACGGCGGCTTCGAGGCCGGCCTCGACGGCTGGACCTGCACGGCGGGCAGCGGAGCCGTCGTCTCCTCCCCCGTGCGCAGCGGCACGAAGGCGCTCCAGGCCACCCCGGCCGGCAGCGACAACGCCCGCTGCTCCCAGACCGTCACCGTCAAGCCCAACTCCTCGTACACGCTCAGTGGTTGGGTCCGCGGAAGCTACGTCTACCTCGGCGCCACCGGCACCGGCACCACCGACGTCTCCACCTGGACGGGATCCGCCCCCGACTGGCAGCGCCTCGCGACCACGTTCACCACCGGCGCCTCCACCACCTCGGTGACGATCTACACGCACGGCTGGTACGGCACCCCCGCCTACCAGGCCGACGACCTCTCCCTGTACGGCCCCGGCGGCGACCCGGTCCAGGTCCCGGCCGCCCCCACCGGCCTCGCGGCGGGCTCACCGACCTCCACCACCGTGCCGCTCACCTGGGCCGCGGTCCCCGGCGCCACCTCGTACCATGTCTACCAGGGCACCACCAAGGTTCAGACGGTCACCGGCACCTCGGCCACCGCGACCGGACTCACCGCCTCCACCCCGTACACCTTCCAGGTCACCGCCGTGAACAGCGCGGGCGAGTCCCCGAAGTCCGCCGCCGTGACCGCGACCACGACCTCCGGCGGCGGAGGCGGAGGCGGCGGCCTGCCCGCGCACGCCCTCGTCGGCTACCTCCACGCCAGCTTCGCCAACGGCTCCGGCTACACCCGGATGGCCGACGTCCCCGACTCCTGGGACGTCATCAACCTCGCCTTCGGCGAACCGACCTCGGTGACCTCCGGTGACATCCGCTTCGGCCTCTGCCCGGCCACCGAGTGCCCGAACGTCGAGTCGGCCGCCGAGTTCAAGGCCGCCGTCAAGGCCAAGCAGGCCGCCGGCAAGAAGGTCCTCATCTCCATCGGCGGCCAGAACGGCCAGGTCCAGCTCTCCACCACCGCCGCCCGCGACACCTTCGTCTCCTCCGTCTCGAAGATCATCGACGAGTACGGGCTCGACGGCCTCGACATCGACTTCGAGGGCCACTCGCTCTCGCTGCAGACCGGTGACACCGACTTCCGGAACCCGACCAGCCCGGTCATCGTCAACCTGATCCAGGCGGTCAAGACCCTGAAGGCCAAGTACGGCGCGAAGTTCGTCCTGACCATGGCCCCGGAGACCTTCTTCGTCCAGCTCGGCTACCAGTACTACGGCTCCGGCCCCTGGGGCGGCCAGGACCCGCGCGCCGGCGCCTACCTGCCGGTCATCCACGCCCTGCGCGACGACCTCACCCTGCTGCACGTCCAGGACTACAACTCGGGCTCCGTCATGGGGCTCGACAACCAGTACCACTCCATGGGCGGCGCCGACTTCCACATCGCCATGACCGACATGCTCCTCACCGGCTTCCCCGTCGCCGGCAACACCGACCGCTTCTTCCCCGCGCTCCGCGCCGACCAGGTCGCCATCGGCCTCCCCGCCTCCACCCAGGCGGGCAACGGCCACACCGCTCCCGCCGAGGTGAACAAGGCCCTCGACTGCCTCACCAGGAAGGCGAACTGCGGCACCTACCAGCCCCACGGCACCTGGCCCGCCCTCCGCGGCCTGATGACCTGGTCGATCAACTGGGACCGCTACAACCAGTGGGCCTTCTCGAAGAACTTCGACGCGTACGACTGGAGCTGACCCCCAGGATCAGCAGGCCGAGGCAGAGGCTGGCCAGCACGTCCAGCGGCCAGTGGAAGCCCCGCAGGACCAGACCGGTCCCCGTCACCGCCGTCAGCACGGCGGCGACGGGGACCAGACGGTCCGAGACGAGCAGGGCGGCGCCGAAGTAGGCGACCATCGCCGTGGCCGTGTGGCCCGACGGGTAGTAGCCGTGGGCCCAGGGCTCCAGCGGGCCGGGACGGGCCGTCCACTCCTTCAGCGGAATCACCAGGAGGGGGACGGCGGCCATGGCCAGCCCCGCGTACAGGGCGGCGGCGCGGCGGCCGCACCACACCGCGTACGCCATGGCGCAGCCGAGGACCGGCAGGGCGACCGTCATGTTCCCGAGGTCGGAGGCGAGTTCGCTCAGGGCGCGGGGGACCGTGTCCACCAGGGACCGGGACACCCGCTCGTCGAGCCTGGCCAAGGGGCCGTGGACGAGCACCTGCCAGGTCACGACGGCGAGGGCGACGAGCGCCGAGAAGAGAGCCGGCCGCCCTGGAACAGGGGGGGTGGTTCCAGGGCGGCCGAGGGGATCGGGCTGCCGCGCGCCCCGGGGGGTATGGGGCGTGCGGCCATCCGATCGGTGAGGAGTCCCGGAGCACGAGGCGCCGGCGGTGTGCGCGATGGCACGGTGTGGACGGGGCTGGGGAGGCTCCGCCCGGGGTGTTTCTCTCATCTGCAGAAACCGTACGCCAGAGAAGAGGGGGCCGACAGCGGGAAATACATCCCGCCATCGGCCCCCCACAGAGTCTTCACACCGTGTGTGAGTCCCGGTCCCGGAGGACCCGGAAGGCTCAGATCTGGGCGAACGCGTTCTCGATGACGTCCAGGCCCTCGTTCAGCAGGTCCTCGCCGATGACCAGCGGCGGCAGGAAGCGCAGCACGTTGCCGTAGGTGCCACAGGTCAGGACCAGCAGGCCCTCGGCGTGGCAGGCCTTCGCGAGCGCGCCCGCGGCCTCCGGGTTCGGCTCCTTGGTCGCGCGGTCCT
Organism: Streptomyces sp. NPDC043176; assembly: GCF_056436715.1. Classification (NCBI taxonomy): domain Bacteria; kingdom Bacillati; phylum Actinomycetota; class Actinomycetes; order Kitasatosporales; family Streptomycetaceae; genus Streptomyces; species Streptomyces sp. NPDC043176. The sequence continues at coordinate 11,745 of NZ_JBWKCA010000014.1, read as the reverse complement.
TGACCAGCTCGATGGCGACCATGGCGCCGCGGCCGCGGATGTCGCCGATGGCGTCGAACTTCTCGGCCATCGCCGTCAGGCGGGCCTTCATGACCTCCTCGATGCGCTGCGCCCTGCCGTTGAGGTCGAGCTCCTTCATCGTCTCGATGGAGCCCAGCGCGGCGGCGCAGGCCACCGGGTTGCCGCCGTAGGTGCCGCCCAGGCCACCGCCGTGGACGGAGTCCATGATCTCGGCGCGGCCGGTGACGGCGGCGAGCGGCAGACCGCCCGCGATGCCCTTGGCGGTGGTGATGAGGTCCGGGACGATGCCCTCGTCCTCACAGGCGAACCACTGGCCGGTGCGGCAGAAGCCGGACTGGATCTCGTCCGCGACGAAGACGATGCCGTTGTCGTTGGCGAACTTCACGAGCGCAGGCAGGAAGCCCTTGGCCGGCTCGATGAAGCCGCCCTCGCCGAGGACCGGCTCGATGACGATCGCGGCGACGTTCTCGGCGCCGATCTGCTTGGTGATGTTGTCGATGGCCTGGGCGGCGGCCTCGGGGCCGCAGTTCTCCGGGCCGGTGGGCCAGCGGTAGCCGTAGGCCACCGGCACGCGGTAGACCTCGGGCGCGAACGGGCCGAAGCCCTGCTTGTACGGCATGTTCTTCGCCGTCATGCCCATGGTGAGGTTGGTGCGGCCGTGGTAGCCGTGGTCGAAGACGACGACGGCCTGGCGCTTGGTGTACGAACGGGCGATCTTGACCGCGTTCTCGACGGCCTCGGCGCCCGAGTTGAACAGCGCGGACTTCTTGGCGTGGTCGCCCGGGGTCAGCTCGGCCAGCGCCTCGCAGACCTCCACGTAACCCTCGTACGGCGTCACCATGAAACAGGTGTGGGTGAAGTCCTGGAGCTGCGCGGAGGCGCGGCGCACGACGGCCTCGGCGGACGCGCCGACCGAGGTCACGGCGATGCCCGAGCCGAAGTCGATCAGACGGTTGCCGTCGACGTCCTCGAGGATGCCCCCGCCGGCCCGCGCGGTGAAGACCGGCAGCGTGGAGCCGACGCCACCGGCGACCGTGTCGAGGCGGCGGGCCTGAAGCTCCTGCGACTTCGGGCCGGGGATGGCGGTGACGACGCGCCGCTCCTGCGGGACAGCGTTCATGCGGGGCTCCTGGGGGTGTTCTGGACGCTCTTGCGGGTTTCCTCCGCAGGCTAGGCCGGGGAGAGGGGGTCAGGCATGCGCCGATCGGGAGTGGTGGGGGTGTGTCGTTGTCCTTCATGGACATGGGCCCTCCGCCACCGCCTCACGCCGGCGTCGGCCGGTCATCGACCGTACGGGTGGTCGAAACCCCTCCGGGGCGGCCCCCGCCCACTAGATTGACGGTGGCACAGAGGCGGCGACCTGGCTGGTCAGGGGGCAGGGGTTCATGGAGACCGACGGCACGTACGAGTCACGCGACACCAGGGGCGGCGCGGTCCCCCGCCCGGCGGGTCCGCCGACCGACGGCCCGTCCCCCGCCCACCCACCGAACCGGCACACCACCCCGGCCCCGCCCGCCGACCCCCCGAGGACGACCGCGCACCCGGCCCCGCCGCGCGTCCCGCCCCGGCCGGCGGCGGCCCCGGCCGCGCAGGGCGGGGGCGTGTCCGGCACCCCGGGCACGCCGGTGCCCGGCAGCCCGGGCGGCGCCGTCCCGCCGGGTGCTCCCGGTGCCCCGGGAGCACCGGTCCCGCCCGCGCCCGTCGTCGCGTGGCTCGACGCGCCGCGGCCCGAGACGGCGCCGGGGATCTGGCGGTTCCGCCACATGGCTCCGCGGGCCACCGCGGAGGCGCGGCGGCTCGCGCCCGTCACCGTGGTGGGTCTGCTGATCCCGCTGGTGGTGGGGTTGCTGCTGTGGTCGGCGTGGCGCCGCGGGGTGGTCCCGTACCAGTGGATCCCGCTCGCCACCTTCACCCCCGGCGACTGGTGGTACGCGGGCGGCACCTCACCCCGTGACTGGCACGGCGCGGAGGCGCACGTCGTCTACGACGGGGTGTTCTTCGCCGGACTCCTCTACGCCATCGCCCGCCTCGGCGCCTGGGCCGAACTCGCCCGCCATCTGCTCGCCGACCGGCGCCCGCCGGCGCGCGCCGCGCTGGCGGCCGGCGCGGCACTCATCGCCCTGACGTTCGTCTGGCCGGACGCCTTCCCCGGCGTCGGCTGGGAGCCACTGCCGGTCGTCGGCCCCCTGCTCTCCCTCGTGGTGCTGCTCGGCGGCGGATACGACGTCCTCGCCTCACCCTTCCTCGTCTACACCGTGTACGCGGTGATCACCGCCGCCGTGCTGTGGCCGTTCGCCCGGCTCGGCGAGTGGCGGGCCCTGGCCCGCCACCGGCTCCGGGCCCGCGCGAACCGCTCCGCCGCCGGCCCCGCGGCGCAACCCGACGCGGACGTGCCCGTGCCGGCCTCCCAGTGGCCCGAGCTGCGGGCCGCGGGGGAGCGGGCGGCCGCGGACCTGCTCGCCGCCGAGGTGCACGCCGGGCACATGAACGACGTCGACTGCGCGCGCGTGCACCGGCACCTGAGCGAGCACGGGCGCGGCACCGCCGCAGGCCGCGCCTCCGCCGCCGACACCGTGCTGCGCCACGGCGCGGCGGCCTGGGCGCACCCGTCGGGCGACCGCGACCTGCCGGCCCGCGTCGCCACCCACGACCTGCTCGTGGGGCAGGTCCGCATCGGCCGCTGCGTGGCCGAGGAGCGGAACCCGGCCGCGTACCGGGGAGCGGGCCTCGCCCTCGACCCGTCCGTGCTCGGCACCTCGCTGCTCGTCGTGGGGCCCTCCGGAGCGGGGAAGACCGCCCGCGTGACCCGCCCGGTCGCCGAGTCGCTCACCCTCCAGGCCCTCACCGGCGGGTGCGCCGTCGTCGCCGTCGGCACGGCGGACGCGCAGCTCGGACCGGACGAGGCCTACGACGTCGTGGTCCGGCCGGGCGACCCGGCCTCGCCGTACGACCTCGACCTGTACGCCGGACTCACCGACCCGGACGAGGCCGCGGCCCTGCTCGCGGAGGGCCTGGTCGGCGACGTCGAGCACCTCGACGCCCGTCGCGCCGCCACCGTCCTCGCCCAGCTCATCGGCCCCTACCGGGCCGTGCACGCCCGCTTCCCCTCCGTACCCATGCTCCGCGAACTGCTCGAAGCGGGCCCCGGGACGCTGACCGCCCTGCTCGACCGGCTGCCGGCCGACGGCCCCGCGACGATGCGCCGCGAGCTGGAGGCGCGCATCCGGCAGGCCGGCACGGCGGCCGACGCCGGGCCGCTCCTCGCGGACCGCCTCGCACTGCTCGACCGGCCGGTGTTCGCCGAGTTCTTCGGCGCCGACACCGGAGGCGTACGCCCCTTCTCCCTGAAGTCCGTCGTCCACCACCCGCTGCGGGTCCGCGTCCGGCTGCCCGAGCGCGGCCACGAGGAGGCCTCGAAGCTCCTCGTCAGGCTGCTCCTCGCCCAGTTCCTGGCGGCCGCCAGGAACACCGGCAGCCGTGCCCACTTCGTCTGCCTCGTGCTCGACGACGCCACCGGAGCGATCACCACCGGCACCGTCCGCTCCCTCCAGCGGCTGCGCCCGCGGAACGCCGGCGTCGTCCTGGGCCTGCGCACCCTCGGCGAGGTGCCCGAGGCCCTGCACGGCCCGCTGTTCGGGGCCGTCGGCTGCCGGGTGGCGCTCTCCGGCATCACCACCTGGGACGGCCGCGGCTTCGCCGAGACCTGGGGCAAGGAATGGGTGGAGACCACCGAGGTGGCCCACCACACGGTCTTCGCCGACCAGCCGATGACCCGGTTCATCCACGCCCTGCGCAAGAGGATCACGGGCAAGGCCGTGACCACCGACGCCGTCACGACCCGGAAGGTCGAACGCGAGCGCTGGTCCGCCTCCGAGCTCGCCCACTCCGTCCCGCCCGACCACGCCGTCGTCTCCCTGACCACCGTCCGGGGCGCCCATACGCCCCCCGTCCTGGTCGACCTGCGCGGCTGACAGGGGATCGAGCGGCTCCGCCCTTCCCGGGGCGGCCGGCCGAACGGGTCCGCCGCCCCGGGCGGGTGGGCCGCCCCGGGCGGGTCCGCTGCCCCGAGCGGGCCCACCGCCCGGGCGGTCCCGTCGCCGCAGGTGGGCGAGCGGTGAGCCCACCCGTGGGCGAGCGGCGCCCCCGCGTGTCCGAGCGGCCCCCCGCATGCCGAGGGGCCCCGCGTGGCCGAGAGCCGTCGCTCCGCGTGGCTGAGCGGGCACCCACGGGCCCTGGCACAATCGGGGGCGCCGCTCGGCTGAGCGGTGCCCCCTCGCTCAAAGGTCCGACGGTCTCCCGATGCCGCCCACCCTCGCCTCGCTCGTGCAGCACTCCGCCCTCAAGCTCATCGTCCGCGCCGGTGAGGACCGTCTCGACACCCCCGTCCGATGGGCCCACGTGAGCGAGCTCGCCGACCCCGTGCCCTACATGGAGGGGGGCGAGCTGCTGCTCACCACCGCGCTGACGCTCGACGCGGAGGACCTGGAGGCGATGCGCCGCTATGTGCGGCGGCTGCTGGGGGCGGGGGTGGTCGGGCTCGGGTTCGCCGTCGGCGTCAACTACGAGGAGATCCCGCCGGCCCTGCTCGACGCGGCCCGCGAGGAGCACCTGCCGCTCCTCGAAGTACCCCGCAGGACCCCGTTCCTCGCCATCAGCAAGGCCGTGTCGGCGGCCATCTCCGCCGACCAGTACCGGGCCGTGACCGCCGGCTTCGAGGCCCAGCGCGAGCTGACCAGGGCGGCGCTCGCCGAAGGTCCCGAGGCCGTCGTCGCCCGGCTCGCCGCGCACGTGGACGGCTGGGCGGCGCTGTACGACACCGCCGGCACGGTGGTGGCCGTCTCACCCGAGTGGGCGGCGCGCCGGGCCGCGCGGCTCACCCCCGACGTGGAACGGCTCCGCGACCGGCCCGCGCCCGCGAGCGCCGTAGTCGGCGGTACCGACGACCGCGTCGAACTCCAGTCGCTCGGCACCGGACGCCGGGTGCGCGGCGCCCTCGCGGTCGGCACGGGCGCGCCCCTCGGCACCGCCGAGCGGTACGCGGTGCACTCGGCGATCGCGCTGCTCACCCTGACGACGGAACGTTCCCGCTCGCTCCAGGCCGCGGAGCAGCGGCTCGGGACGGCGGTCCTGCGGATGATGCTCGACGGTCAGCCGGAGCACGCGCGCGCGGTGGCGGGGGACGTCTACGGCGGACTGTTCGACGCCCCGTTCCGGGTGCTCGTCGCGGAGCCCGCCGGGGGAGAGGCGGTGGCCGCCGAGCCGCCGCTGCCGGTGCTCGCCGAGGCCCTGGAGGCGGCCGCCGCCCGGGCGGGCGAGGCGATCCTCGCCGTCTCGGAGGGCGAGCGGCGGCTCGTCGTCCTCGCCGGGGACGGCGGCGCGGTCGTCGCGGCCTGCGAGGGGTACGCGGAGCGCGAGGCGGACGAGGCGGGCGTCGTCGTGGGACTCTCCGCGCCGGCCGGCCCGGTCGCCGCCGCGACGGCCTACAAGCAGGCCGAGCAGGCATTGTCGGTGGCCCGGCGACGGGGCAGGGCGCTCGTCGAGCACGAGGACCTGGCGGCCGGTTCGGTGCTGCCCCTCCTCGCCGACGACGCCGTACGCGCCTTCGCCGACGGCATGCTGCGGGCTCTGCGGGACCACGACGCGACCGGCCGCGGCGACCTGGTCGCCTCGCTGCGCGCCTGGCTCTCCCGGCACGGCCAGTGGGACGCGGCGGCGGCCGACCTGGGCGTCCACCGGCACACCCTGCGCTACCGGATGCGCCGGGTCGAGGAGATCCTCGGCCGCTCCCTGGACGACCCGGACGTCCGGATGGAGCTGTGGCTGGCGCTGAAGGCGACGGGCGAGGGCACGGAGTAGCGGCCGCACCAGGCGCGCGCATCCCGTCCGGCCACGGCCGCACCACGCACACACGCGCATCCCGTCCGGCCACGGGCGCACCACGCACACACGCGCATCCCGTCCGGCCACGGGCGCACCACGCACGCGCATCCCGTACCGTCACGGGCGCGCACGCGCACCTCGTCCGGCCACGGCCGGACGGGATGCGGGTGCCTGCCGCGTCAGCCGTCGCTGCCCCCGCCCGTGAAGCCGGTGTCGTCGCCCCGGCCCGCACCGGGCCGCCGTCGTCGGCCGCTGCGGGCCACCTCGCCGCCGAGGAGGGTCAGGGCGGCCACGACGCGGACCCAGCGGGGGCCGCCCCGGGAGGCCCACACCACGCAGACGCAGCCGGCGGCGGCGAGCGCCACGACGCCGATCAGTACAAAAAGGATCATGTTCTTCCCCCTTGGCCCGTCCGTGGACGAGCCCCTTCGGTCCTGCGGTCCCGATCATCCTGTCACCCGAGGGAATGACCGTCACGTGCCGCCGGGGCGCCCCAATCGCGGTCTCCCTGCCCGGATCCGGGCAGTTTTCCTGGCCTGTGGGGCCGTGACTCCCTAGTCTCCTGGGCATGACAAGTCCTGCCGTAGATCCGGCACCCGAGGCGCACAAGGCCGCCCCCGCACCCCGAACCGCCACGACCGCCGTCCCCGCCCGCCGGATCACCGGTGCCGTGTGGGCCGCGCTCGGCGTCGTGTACGTCGTGTGGGGATCGACCTACCTCGGCATCCGGATCGCCGTCGAGACGATGCCGCCCTTCCTGTCCTCCGGCGCCCGCTTCGTCACCGCCGGCCTGCTGCTCGCCGGCATCATCGCCTGGCGGCAGGGCCCCGCCGCCCTCAAGGTCACCCGCCGGCAGCTCGGCTCGGCGGTCCTGATCGGTCTGCTCCTCATCCCCGGCGGCAACGGCCTCGTGGTCCTCGCCGAGACCTCCATCCCCTCCGGTCTCGCCGCGCTCCTCATCGCCGTCGTCCCCGCCTGGGTCGTCCTCCTGCGCGCCGCCACGGGCGAGCGCCCCGGCCTCGGCGCCGTCGGCGGCGTCCTGCTCGGACTGGCCGGCCTCGCCGTCCTCACGCTGCCCGGCCTCAGCGGCGAGGTGAAGATCGGCGGCGTGCTCCTGGTGATCACGGCGACCCTGCTGTGGTCGGTCGGCTCCTTCTCCTCCTCCCGGCTCCCCATGCCCGCGAACCCGTTCACGGCCAGCGCGTACGAGATGGTCGCCGGCGGCCTCGCCGGGCTCCTCATCGGCGTCGTCCGGGGCGAGCAGCACGGCCTCGACCTGACCGCGATATCGGGCCGCTCGTGGGCGGCCCTCGCGTATCTGATCCTCTTCGGCTCGCTCCTCGCGTTCACGTCGTACGCCTGGCTCCTCCAGGCCGCGCCGCTCTCCCTGGTCGCCACCTACGCGTACGTGAACCCGGTCGTCGCCGTACTCCTCGGCTCCCTCGTCCTGAACGAGGCCCTGACCTGGCCGCTCCTGCTCGGCGGCGCGATCGTCGTCGGCGGCGTCTGCCTGATCGTCTCGACCGAACGACGCGGCTGACCCACGGCCGAGGGGGCGGTCACGGACGGGCGCCGCCCGGCCCCTTCGGCCAATTCGGACAGGGGTCGGACCCCACCACTCCACACCGGACAAACCCACGCCCGCCGCCCCGGCTCTAACGTGGCACGAGAGCAAACGCTCGCACCATCCGAAACGGAAAGGGCCGGGGACGCAATGACGACCACCCACGCCTTCTGGCTCGCCGGCCGCGAGGCCACCGGCGACACCACCTTCGACGTCACGAACTCGTACGACGGACGTCTGGTCGGCAAGGTCAGCGTGCCCACCGAGGCCCAGGTCGAAGAGGCCGTCGCCGCCGCGCACGCCGTCGTCGACGAGTTCGCCGCGACCCCGGCGCACGTCCGCGCCGCCGCCCTCGACCACGTGTCGAAGCGTCTCGCCGAGCGCACCGAGGAGATCGCCCTGCTGATCTCCGCCGAGAACGGCAAGCCCATCAAGTGGGCCCGCGGTGAGGTCGGCCGTGCCGTCTCCGTCTTCCGTTTCGCCGCCGAGGAGGCCCGCCGCTGGAACGCCGGCGAGGCCCAGCGCCTGGACACCGAGGCCGGTGGCGCGGGCCGCCTCGCCCTCACCCGCCGCATCCCCCAGGGCGTCGTCCTCGGCATCGCGCCGTTCAACTTCCCGCTGAACCTCAGCGCCCACAAGGTCGCCCCGGCCATCGCCGTCGGCGCCCCGATCATCCTCAAGCCGGCCCCCTCCACGCCGATCTCCTCCCTCGTCCTGGGCGAGATCCTGGCCGAGACCGACCTGCCGGCCGGCTCCTGGTCGATCCTGACCGTCCCGAACGACCGCATGCCGGCCCTCGTCCAGGACGAGCGCCTCCCGGTCATCTCCTTCACCGGCTCCGACAAGGTCGGCTACGCCATCCAGCAGTCCGTGCCGCACAAGCACTGCACCTTGGAGCTCGGCGGCAACGCCGCGGCCGTCGTCCTGCCCGACTGGTCCTCCGAGGCCGACCTCGACTGGGCCGCGAGCCGGATCGCCACCTTCTCCAACTACCAGGGCGGCCAGTCCTGCATCTCCGTGCAGCGCGTGATCGCCGACGCCTCGGTCTACGACCGCCTGGTGCCGAAGATCGTCGCCGCCGTCGAGGCCCAGGTCACCGGTGACCCGTCCGACGCCGCCACCGACGTCGGCCCGCTGGTCGACGAGGCCGCCGCCCAGCGCGTCGAGTCCTGGGTCGACGAGGCCGTCGCGGCCGGCGCCAAGCTCCTCGCCGGCGGCAAGCGCGAGGGCGCGACCTACGCCCCGACCGTCCTCACCGACCTCCCCGCCGACGTCACCCTGGCCCGCGCCGAGGTCTTCGGCCCGGTCCTGACCATCACCAAGGTCGACGGCGAGGCCGAGGCGTTCGCCGCGGTCAACGACTCCGACTTCGGTCTCCAGGCCGGCGTCTTCACCCACGACCTCCAGACGGCGTTCCGCGCCCACCGCGCCCTCGAGGTCGGCGGCGTGATCGTCGGCGACGTCCCCTCGTACCGCGCCGACCAGATGCCGTACGGCGGCGCCAAGCGCTCCGGCGTCGGCCGCGAGGGCGTCAAGTACGCGATGGACGACTACACCTACGAGCGCGTGCTCGTCCTGACGGGCCTCGCCCTCTAAGGCGTAGCCGCCTCACCGGACCAGGCGGTCCGAGCCCACTGTGCGGGGGCTCGGACCGCCTTTCGTCATGCCACGGGGGCGTCGACGAGCCGGACGACCTCGGCCGGCCCCGCACGGAAGGCCTTGTTCGCCGCGTCGGCGGCCCTCATGTGCGGAGCGGCCTCGTGCGCGGCGAGCGCCCCGGCCGACGCCCAGCGCTCGATCAGCACGAACCGGTCGGGGTCGTCCGCCACCCGGTGCAGGTCGTACCGCAGGCACCCCTCCTCGGCGCGCACGAGCGGTGCGAGCGCCTCGAAGGCGGCCACCTGCTCCGCGCCCCGGCCGGGCAGGGCGGTGATGCGGACGATGAGCTTGATCGGCTGCGACATGCCGCAGACCCCAGACCGCGCCCGCCGCCTTTCCGAACCGGTGGTTATCGGGTACGACGGACAGGAAGCCCCAGGAGGCGTCCATGACCGCACCCACCCAGCGCCCCAAGGTCACCGCACGCGAGGCCCGGCAGACGGCCGAGGCGGCGCGCGAGCGGGACTGGCACAAACCGAGCTTCGCGAAGGAGCTCTTCCTCGGCCGGTTCCGCCTCGACCTCATCCACCCCCACCCGGTCCCCGCCGACGAGGACGTCCGGCGCGGGGAGGCCTTCCTCGCGGTCCTCCGGGACTTCTGCGAGACCCGGATCGACGGCGCCCGCATCGAGCGCGAGGCCCGCATCCCCGACGAGACGATCACCGGACTCAAGGAACTCGGCGCGCTCGGGATGAAGATCGACCCGGCGTACGGCGGCCTCGGCCTCACCCAGCTGTACTACAACCGCGCCCTCGCGCTCGTCGGCTCCGCCAGCCCCGCCGTCGGCGCGCTGCTCTCCGCGCACCAGTCGATCGGCGTACCGCAGCCCCTCAAGCTCTTCGGCACCCAGGAGCAGAAGGACGCCTTCCTGCCCCGGCTCGCCCGCACCGACCTCTCCGCGTTCCTGCTCACCGAGCCCGACGTCGGCTCCGACCCGGCCCGGCTCGCCACCACCGCCGTACCCGACGGGGAGGACTACGTCCTCGACGGCGTCAAGCTCTGGACCACCAACGGGGTCGTCGCCGACCTCCTCGTCGTCATGGCCCGCGTCCCGGCGTCAGAAGGCCACCCCGGCGGCATCACCGCGTTCGTCGTCGAGGCGGACGCCCCCGGCATCACCGTCGAGCACCGCAACGCCTTCATGGGGCTGCGCGGCCTGGAGAACGGCGTCACGCGCTTCCACCGCGTCAGGGTCCCCGCGGCCCACCGCATCGGCCCCGAGGGCGCCGGCCTCAAGATCGCCCTCACCACCCTCAACACCGGCCGGCTCTCCCTCCCCGCCACCTGCGCGGGCGCCGCCAAATGGTGCCTGAAGATCGCCCGCGAATGGTCCGCCGTCCGCGAGCAGTGGGGCAGGCCCGTCGCCCGCCACGAGGCCGTCGGCACCAAGGTCTCCTTCATCGCGGCCACCGCCTTCGCCCTGGAGGCCGTCGTCGACCTCGCCTCCCAGCTGGCCGACGAGGACCGCAACGACATCCGGATCGAGGCCGCCCTCGCCAAGCTGTACGGCTCCGAGAAGGCCTGGCAGATCGCCGACGAACTGGTCCAGATCCGCGGCGGCCGCGGCTACGAGACCGCCGACTCCCTCGCCGCCCGCGGCGAGCGGGCCGTACCCGCCGAGCAGGTCCTCCGCGACCTCCGCATCAACCGCATCTTCGAGGGCTCGACCGAGATCATGCACCTGCTGATCGCCCGCGAGGCCGTCGACGCCCACCTCTCCGTCGCCGGCGACCTCATCGACCCCGACACCTCCCTCGCCGACAAGGCCCGCGCCGGCGCCCGCGCGGGCGGCTTCTACGCCCGCTGGCTGCCCGGACTCGTCACCGGCCCCGGTCAACTCCCCCGTGCGTACGCGGAGTTCGGCGACCTCGCTCCCCACCTCCGGTACGTCGAACGCACCTCCCGCAAACTCGCCCGCTCCACCTTCTACGCCATGTCCCGCTGGCAGGGCCGCATGGAGCTCAAACAGGCCTTCCTCGGCCGCGTCGTCGACATCGGCGCCGAGCTCTTCGCCATGAGCGCGGCCTGCGTACGCGCCGAGCTCCTGCGCACCACCACCGACCACGGCCCCGACGCCCACCGCCTCGCCGACGCCTTCTGCCGCCAGGCCCGCCTCCGCGTCGACGACCTCTTCACCCACCTCTGGTCCAACACCGACGACCTCGACCGCCACGTCGTCGACGCCGTCCTCGCCGGCCGCTACACCTGGCTGGAGCAGGGCATCGTCGACCCCGGCGACCACGGCCCCTGGATCGCCGACGCCACCCCCGGCCCCTCCACCAAGGAGAACACCCACCGCCGCATCCCCTGACCCCCCACCCCGCTCCACCCCCTCCCGGACGGCCCCCCTGAGGCGGCCCCCACCCCCGCGCCCCGCGCATTGTGGGCCCTCGTTCCACTGGGGCGGCGCCCACCCCGTGCCCCCCGTTGCGGGCCCTCGTTCCGCTGGGGCGGTGCCCACCCCCGTGCCTCCGCCCACCCCGTTGTGGGCAATCGTTCCGCTGGGGCGGCGCCCACCCCGTGCCCCCCGTTGTGGGCAATCGTTCCGCTGGGGCGGAACGGGTGGGCACAACGGACGGCGCCCCCTGCCGGGCCCAGGCTTCCGCGCCTGCACCCGCACC